>NZ_JBJPHS010000183.1:1504-8280 GCF_052939495.1 Phormidesmis sp. 146-12
ATTTTTGTTGCCTGCGGTCTGCCGGATTTTTGGCCCTCTGTTGCTGATACAGGAAATACTTGTTAGCCTTTGCGGTCGCACCTTCAGTATCCCAAGTGCGACAATTAGCGGTGAGTTGGGCGGTTCCCCCGGCTAGTTCTTCGCTTGGCAAGTACGCCCCATTTCTATACTTATCTCCTAGGAGTTCTGTTTGGGGTTTCTTAACTTCGACCAGCACCGTAAATCGTGCTGCGCCTGGAGTGGACATAAGATGATCCCCTTTTTGGGTACCTCTCCCGGTAACAGCACCTCCACCGTAATGCGGTTGACTTTCAACTTCAGATAGGAAGTGATAATCCATCGCAAGTCCAAAAATCCAAGGATTTGCATTGAAGAATTTTTCCCAATCACCTTCTTTCCAGTTCTGTTCAGTGAGCTCCTTTTCAAACACTTTGAGGGCTCTGTGGCGTTGTTGATGTCGCGACAAAAGTGCAACAGTATCAAATGAACTTTGATCGGTGCCCCGAACTGTGTTCAGAATTTCAATGGCTAGTTTACTATTGTCTACGATCTCCGTAGCCAAGTTAGCAACCAGATTAGATTCTGCTACCGTAAGTACTACCTTTTGTGAAGTACCAATAGTGATTCCCTCGCTTGCGACTTCATACATTCCTTGTAGATGATGATATAGCTCAGCAGTTTGTAAGGATGAGAGTTTGAGAACCATTTCTTGACCAGCGGAAATGCTCTTTCGCGAGATCGTTTCGAGGTTTGAAAATCCTGGGTCTTGACCGTCTTTTGTTTTATTGTGCTTCCTCTGATAGCTTAAAGTGATTTTCAAGCAGTTAGCTACCGCACTTGAGTTGTTGACAGCGTGACCATGGAGGATATATCTAGTCTGAGGATTATCTGAATCCGATTTATTCGTTAATAAGAATGGTTGAAAGTCGCTAGAATCCGGTGAGGAACTTGTGAAAACATACTTTTGAGCAGTCTCATCGATGTTAGTCTCGATCGGCTGCATCTCTTTCGCCTTCTGAGGCAGTTTGCCCCCTCTAAACATGCTTCTCATTTTCATAATTCCATCAATTTTACATCAGTTGATGACTGAATTATGCTTTTTAAAGAATTTTTTTTTTGTTATTAATACCCAATGTTCCTTGAGGCATCAAAAAATTCCCAATCGAAAATGTTCTCAATTCGGTTGCTTAGCTTCACCTGTCTATTGGAAGGGCAGGCACAGTTCTTAGATTTGGCAATCTAGTTTAGGAACCGTACTCTTAAGCGACTCTCACTCAGAACAATTAGCTTGCGGGGGCTTTGGTTTTCGTCTAAGTTGCGTGCTCGTTTTTTCCGGGCTGAACTAAACAACCATCCAGCCATTCAAGGGTTCGAAGCTATGCCGGTAAAATGCTTTTGCCTCCGGTATAAGCTCATCAAAGATATCTTGAGGTAAGGCTAAGGCTGAAAGTATTTCTTCTGAGGCTACGCCACTGTCTTTAAAGGCATCAAGCATTTTAAAGTGAAGTGATGATCTCTCAAGGTTAAGGCTTTGCGGTTCTTTACCTGATCTCCATCCGTACATGGATGCTAGCCTCCAGGACTCATCATATTGCCATTGTGACAATATGCCTAGTGCACGCGCCCTTCGTACCATCGCTTGCGCTGAAGTGCCCCACCTTTCCTTTAGTGGAAGAAACGATTTTATGTTGCCCGTTGAAGGGCACTCTGGTCCAAAGCCTTCTGCAGGGAGAAGGAACGATGACGCAAACTCGTTTGCCTCCGATTCCCTTCGATCATTTAACTCATCTAAAGGAACTTCTCTGTGAAGAATTAGGTGCCCGAGTTCATGAGCCGCATCAAACCTTGACCGTTCTCCAGAATCCTTTGCTACATTTAAAAAGACAAACGGGCGGTCTTCCTTCCAATACGCAAACGCATCAACGGAGGATGATTCTTCCGAAATCCAGAAGACTCTTACTCCTTTTGCCTCGAGCAGATGCACCATATTGTCTATTGGACCCGTACCTAACCCCCATAGAATACGTAACTCTGAAGCTGCCTCTGAAGGTGAAGTTATATCTGATGGATCGGGTATTGCAAGCGCTGGCCATTCAAAGAACCTGTCTAGGTAGGGCGCGATAACTTCTGAAGCAATGCTACTTCGGGCTAAAGTTCGATCCCTTACCGCCTTCGTCATGGACTTTCGGGATCGAAAAGTAACTTTATGTGGCAATACCCGCTCTGTAGCCGGGTGACTGAAAAAGGTGATTGGCACGCCAAGAAATTGGGCTAAGTTATCCTGTGACTCAGGCGATGGCTCTACGAGACCCTTTTCGTAGTAGCCATACGCTTGAGGTGAAACATTAAGAGCCGTCGCAACGTCCCGTTTACTTAATCCCCTGCACTCGCGTGCCAACGTTAGCCTATCACTACTGAATTTCTTCCCCATCTTTCCACGGATCTTTTCGAAACTTTAACTCTGGCTCAATTTTTGTTGCCTGCGGTCTGCCGGATTTTTGGCCCTCTGTTGCTGATACAGGAATGACGGCGCTAGGTGCATTTGAACCTTCGGTGTAGAGACGGAGGTGCCCCTCAGAAACGATTCGCACTAGTTCAATGCACTCGTCAAAGTATACGAATTCACAGGAAGGATCGTACCCTGTGAAGCGCACCAAATAAATGGAGCAGTCGACCCACCGACCCTGGACCTTTTTTTTAGGGTCTACAATAATTCCTCCGACAGTTGTCGGAGGAATTACGGGATACTCAGAAAAGGGGAGAACAGGTATTGCGCACTGGTTCAACAAGTTTTGGAGCGAGGGGCGGACTTTCATCTTCACGGTCTTCTCCCGCCTGTCAAGCTTTCCTTTTCTTATGACAATCCATTCCCTTGGCTCGGATTCATCCCCAGTTGGGCAGAAGTGCATTTGACTCTTCACCCCACCGGTCTTCCAGTGTGGGCATGTGTGCTCAATCGTGGTCTTTATTTCGTTGAGGTTGGTGGTTACGTTGATTAGCTCCTTGCTTGATTTCGGCCTCGCATTAAGCGCCTCAATAAGTGCGGTCAGGGTATCGGCTAATAAACCGATGCTCGGGAAAGAGTGGTTAAAGACCGTTTGAGTCTTGCTAGGTCTGGATTCGAATGGATTGCTCATATGGATTCTTATTGTTTTCCCAACATCTTGTGTATGGACGAAACCAAAGCTGGAAACGGATGCGGAAAGTAAAGTAAAAAAATAAAATCTCCTATATGCAGATGTATTGGCTTCCATGTAGTCAATATATGGGGTGCTGTTTTACCCAATTCAGATTCATTCAAGTATCAACGTGTTCTATCTAAGGATCTTAGGAAAGGCATCTTTCCATGGTTGGTGCGATGAGAAAATCCCCCGGGGCTGGGCCTTCGGGGGATTTTTTGTTTTGGGCGGGAGGTTTACTTAGTGGTGGTGGCCTTCGTCTTCCTTTTCAGGGGCGTCGGCTACGGCGCACTCGGTGTTCAACAAGAGTCCGCTGATGGATGCCGCATTCTGAAGAGTTGTTCGGACAACCTTGGCTGGGTCTACGACGCCGGCTTTGAGGAGGTCTTCGAAGACTAGGGTTGCGGCGTTGAAGCCTTCGCCGGTTGTCTTCACTCGGTCTACCACGACGCTGCCTTCCACGCCAGCGTTTTCGCTGATGGTGCGGAGAGGGGCTTCGATGGCGCGCTTGATGATATTGACGCCGATTTGTTGATCGCCTTCGAGCTTAAGCGTATCGAGAACCTTGCCTGCGATGAGCAGTGCGGTTCCGCCGCCAGGAACGATTCCTTCTTCGAGCGCGGCTCGCGTTGCGGCGAGGGCGTCTTCGATTCGGGCTTTCTTTTCCTTCATTGCGGTTTCGGTAGCGGCGCCGACCTTAAGAACAGCAACGCCTCCGGAGAGCTTTGCGAGTCTTTCTTGGAGCTTTTCCTTGTCGTAATTGCTATCGGTGGCTTCGATTTGGGCTGCGATTTGCTTCTTGCGGCCTTCGATCTTGCTTTCTTCGCCCTTACCGTCAATGATTGTGGTGCCGTCCTTTGTGATGACGATCTTTCGGCATGATCCGAGCATTTCTGGGGTGACATTGTCGAGCTTGAGACCGAGGTCGTCGCTGATGAACTCACCGCCGGTGAGGATTGCCATGTCTTCGAGCATTGCCTTTCGTCGGTCGCCAAAGCCTGGGGCCTTAACAGCTGCGAGTTGGAGACTGCCGCGGATTCGGTTAAGAACGAGGGTTGCGAGGCATTCGTTTTCGACATCTTCGGCGATGACGATGAAGGCCTTGCCCATTCGGACAACCTTTTCCAGAAGAGGAAGGAAGTCTTGGACGCTGCCGATCTTCTTTTCATAGAAAAGGATCATTGGGTCTTCGTAGACTGCTTCCATGCGGGTTGCGTCGGTGACGAAGTATGGGGACAGGTAGCCCTTGTCGAATTGGAGACCGTCAACATGCTCGACGGTGGTTTCCATGGATTTGGCTTCTTCGACGGTGACCACGCCATCCTTTCCGACCTTGTCAATCACGCTGGCAACGAGTTCGCCCAGCTCGACATCGTTTGCGGAGATGACGGCGACTTCGCGGGTGCTGGTGACTGGGGTGGACATTTTGCCAAGCTCGGCGACGATGGCGTCTACTGCCTTGTCGATTCCTTGCTTGATTTGGGTTGCGTTTGAACCTGCGGCAACGTTTCGCGCGCCTTCTTTGAAGATGGCTTGGGCGAGGACGGTTGCGGTGGTGGTTCCGTCACCGGCGAGGTCGTTGGTCTTGCTGCTGACTTCGCGGATGAGCATTGCGCCCATGTTTTCGAACCTGTCTTCGACTTCGATTTCCTTTGCGATGGTGACGCCGTCATTGATGACGGTTGGGGAACCGAATTTCTTTTCGAGAACGACGTTGCGTCCTCGTGGTCCGAGGGTGACTTTGACGGCGTTGGCTAGCTTGTCTACGCCGGCTTCGATGGATTTTCGGGCGTCGTCGCCGAATTTAAGATTTTTTGCGCTCATGGTTTATGCTCCTGCTCCTACGGTTGCGCCTTCTAGAATTGCAAGGACATCTTCGGATGTGAGGATGATAAAGTCTTCTCCGCCGACGGTGACTTCGGTTCCGCCGTACTTGCCGTACAGAACAACGTCGCCGACTTTAATATCGAGGGGGGCAAGTGCGCCGGAATCGAGGCGCTTGCCTGGGCCGACTGCAAGAACTTCGCCGCGTTGTGGCTTTTCTTGCGCGGAATCTGGAAGGTAAAGGCCGCTTGCGGTGACTTGTTCCTTTTCGGCTCGCTTGATGACGATGCGATCGTGTAATGGAGTCAATTTCATGATTTTGTTTCCTTGTTTGGGTTGGGTCGGTTCTTCGTCCCTTGTTTTGGATATACGCCGGAGATCCCCGAATGTTTAGCAGTTTACCCCTGGGAGTGCTAAAAGTCTACTTTCTGCGGAAGGATTTAGGTTAGAAAGTAGGGAGAATTGGTGGCGAGGGCGGGAATTGAACCCGCGACCTACGGGTTATGAATCCGTTGCTCTGACCCCTGAGCTACCTCGCCAATGAACCTTCATTATGGCAAAGAAGGTGGGTTTGATGCAAGACCGGGTAAAACGATTGGGTATGGGCCCGGGTCTTTTGTCGTGTATGTTGATGCTGGTGCAGCCGGCGGGGACTCCTTTATTGGCGGAGATGACCGAACTTGCGGCGAAGCGAGATATTTCGGGCTTGGTTGCTTTAAGTGATCCTGCTTTTTCGGATGTGGGTCGGTTTTCGTTTTTGCTTACGAATGGGATTTACGGCTCGGGAAGCACGGGTTGGAAGCCGTTGTTGCTGCGCTCAGAGTCGTTGGGGCTAAATTTAGTTGTATTTTCCACGAAGATTTCTTGCGAGGACATTGGCGAGCAGGTCTTTGAAATTAAATCCGGGAAAATTGGTCGAAAAATAACTGAGTTTGAAACCTTTGGACTGCAAATGAAGCACCACGACTTTACGGTGCGGTTTGAGACGGATAAGAATTTAGGGGTTTTTCGGGATTCGGTGACGTTTGAGCGGGTGGGGGCATTTCGCTCGACGGGGTTGATGCGCATTGCGCCTGATTTTGT
The DNA here is from genome assembly GCF_052939495.1 of Phormidesmis sp. 146-12. NCBI lineage: Bacteria > Bacillati > Cyanobacteriota > Cyanophyceae > Leptolyngbyales > Leptolyngbyaceae > Phormidesmis > Phormidesmis sp. 146-12. Next base: position 7,591 of record NZ_JBJPHS010000183.1, read on the forward strand.
AGTCTCGGAAGTGACGGATTCGGCGGGGAAGAAGGTTGATTTTGCGCAGGCGGGCGGGACGATTGCTTTTCGTCAGCCTTCTGCGGGGAAATTTGTGCTGAATATGAAGTACTCGGCAGTGCTGAAATCGCCTCCTGAGCATGGTTCGGTGTTTGAGGATGAGGCGATGCTGGCGGGTTCAGTATGGTGGCCGAGCATTGCTAGGCAGGCAGCGACTTCGACGGCGACGATTTATACCAAGCCGAATTGGTTGGCATTTACGCATGGATCGAAAATAGGCGAGAAAATCGTCGGAAATTCAAAGATCACGCGCTATAAGAATTCTGTTCCGATTTCCGTGTTTTCCTTGGCAGCCGGAGAGTACAAGATTCGAGAGAAAATGCATGAGGGGATAAGGTTCTGGAGTGCGGAGATTGGTGGCGAAAGCTCTGTCTTGGACTTGCAGAATGACTTCAATATTCAAGTAGTGAGATTGTTTGGAACCCTAATTAAGTGGCCTTATGATAACTGGGGTTCGTTGATTTCGAAGCGATTTGGATCGGGTGGTTTGGAGGCTTATAGCTATGCGAGTTACGAAAAGGGCTGGTTGCCGGAGCTCGATCCGCATGAACCTTCGCATACTTTTTGGGGTGGGGTGATTCCGAATACGTACATGAAGAGCCTGTGGAATGAATCGTTTGCGGACTTCTC
>NZ_JBJPHS010000184.1:0-8226 GCF_052939495.1 Phormidesmis sp. 146-12
TTGATGTAGAAGAAAATTGGCTTTTCGGGATCGTCAAACTGAAGGTAAAGCAACTGAGCGATGATCAGCCGAGTCACATCTTGACCAGGGTTGCGGCGGTATTCGTCGATCGAGTGAAGCGGCCCGCCCAGGTAAACGATCCGTTCTTTGAGGAGCAGCGAAGCCAGATCGGGGGGAGGTGTCCGATAGTAAGCGTCGCCGTAGTTTGTAGATTGAATAGCCTTGATGGGTGAGTTCATAGCGTGCGGTCTGCCTCAAGAGTGGCACTATCTCCTTATAGTAACGTGGCGTGAGACGGACGGAACGATACAGGGATTGGGGAGAACCGAACTGGGGGGAGGAGGGAGGAGGGAGGAGGGAGGATTTTATTTTGAGATGCGGAATCAAGCTGAGGTACGGTGTAGATATCTGATCGAAGCTCCGTATTATCTCTACATTCCCCCATCTCCTATGCAAGTCGGACTGAAGTGTGCTCTCAGTGATGCTCAAGTAGACGTGACTCAAATTAATAGTCAGCGTCAAGTTGCGATTTCGATTTCAGCGATCCCTGAAGCGATCGGGCGTAGTATTCCGCTTAATCTTTGCTTGATTCTCGATCAGAGTGGCTCGATGGAAGGGCGATCGCTGGTTACTGTTAAGCAGGCTGCTCAGAGATTGATTGAGAAACTGTCGCCGGGGGATCGGATCGCGATCGTCACCTTTAATCACAGAGCTAAAGTGCTGGTGCCTAATCAGGTGATCGAAGACCTGGATAAGTTGAGAATTCCCCTTCATCAGCTTGAGGCAGCGGGGGGTACGTCGATCGATGAAGGGTTGCGGTTGGGCATTGAGGAGTTGGCGAAGGGGAAGAAAGATGCGGTTTCTCAGGCGTTTTTGCTGACGGATGGAGAAAACGAGCATGGAGATAACGATCGCTGTCTCAAACTCGCTCAACTGGCGACAGGATACAACATGACGCTGAACACGCTGGGCTTTGGGGATGCGTGGAATCAGAATGTTTTAGAAAAAATTGCTGATGCGGGCGGTGGAGCGCTCTCTTTTATTGAGCAGCCCGATCAAGCCGTTGTGGAATTTAGTCGATTGTTCGATCGCATTCAATCGGTTGGCTTGACGAATGCTCATTTGATGTTGTCGCTGACTCCTGGAATTCGATTAGCAGAATTGAAGCCGATCGCTCAAGTGGTGCCCGATGCGATCGAACTCACTGTCCAGCAGGAAGGGGATCTGACGATCGTTCGGTTAGGTGATCTGATGGTGGACGCGCCTCGAATCGTATTGACCAACTTGTATGTCGGACAACTTCCCCAGGGGAAACAAACGATCGCCTCGGTGCAAATTCGCTATGACGATCCGGCGTTGGGTCAAGAAGGCTTGCTGTCTGAAGTCTTTCCGGTTGAAATTTCGGCAGTGACGGCGTTTGAGCCTGCGATTAATCCTGAAGTGCAAAATCACATTCTGGCGTTGGCAAAATATCGGCAGACCCAGATCGCAGAAGCAAAATTGCAGCAGGGCGATCGCGTGGGAGCCGCTACGATGCTTCAAACTGCGGCCAAAACTGCGCTCCAGATGGGCGATCAGGGAGCCGCAACCGTTTTGCAAACCAGTGCTACTCAGCTTCAAGCCGGACAAGATCTGTCTGAGGCCGATAAAAAGAAAACTCGCCTCGTTTCAAAAACAACGTTGCAGGTAGACGAATCTTAGATTTGACTTTGGACTGAACAGCATTCCATGTCGAACGTCGAACGTTCAACCTCTACGCTTCACCAAAGACGGAGAAGTGCCAGGGTTTGCGCTGTAAGCCAGAGTTGTCGAACATGACATGCTTGACGATCGTATATTCCTCCAGGGCATAGTGCGACATGTCTTTGCCAAAGCCACTTTGTTTGAATCCACCGTGGGGCAACTCGCTGGCGATCGGGATGTGATCGTTGACCCAAACGGTGCCAAATTCTAAAGCTGCTGTGACGCGCATCGATCGCTGAATATTGCTCGTCCACACGCTGGCAGCCAATCCGTAGGGAATGTCATTGGCGAGAGCGATCGCTTCAGATTCGTCACTAAACCGATTGACGACGAGAACCGGGCCAAAAATCTCTTCTTGCACACAGTTTGCCGTCTGAGGCGCATCGACCAAAATGGTTGGTAGATAGAAAAAACCTTTGCCTGTGGGCAGTTCGCCCCCTAGCGCGATGCGAATTCCTTGCTGACGGGCTTCTTCGACATAACCATGCACTTTATTTTGTTGTACCTGACTGACGAGCGGCCCCATGTCGGTATCGGGTCGAGTCGGGTCGCCCATTTTGACCTGTTTGCTGACGGTGATCAAGCGATCGAGAAAGGCATCAAACACTTCATTTTGCACATAAATCCGCGTGGCGGCGGTACAGTCTTGCCCGGTATTCATATAGCCTGCAACGACGGCACCCTGCACACAAGCTTCGATATCGGCATCAGCAAACACGATAAAGGGGGCTTTTCCGCCCAGTTCTAGCGTGACTCGTTTGACGGTTTGGCTGGCCAACTCCATGACGCGCTTTCCCGTTGGGGTGCTGCCTGTAAAGCTGACCATTCTGACGATGGGATGGGTGCAGAGCGCTTCTCCGACATCGGCTCCCCCAGTGACGACGTTGATCAGTCCGGCGGGTAGACCTGATTGAAGGGCGATTTTAGCAAGTTCGATCGTGGTAATCGGCGTGTTGGGGGCGGGTTTGATGACGATCGCATTCCCAGCAGCGAGAGCGGGCGCGAGTTTCCAGACGGCCATCATCAAGGGGTAATTCCAGGGAGTAATCGCGGCTACCACACCGATCGGTTCTCGTCGCAGCATACTTGTGTAGCCACCCACATAGCTGCCTGCCGCCACGCCTTCTTGATGTCGTACGACGGAGGCAAAGTAGCGAAGGTTGTCGATCGAGAACGGAACGTCGCCATTTTGACTCAGCTTGATCGGCTTGCCTGTGTGTTGGCTTTCTAGTTGAGCGAGGGTGTCGGATTGCTGTTCAACCGCATCGGCAAACTTGAGCAGTGCTAAACTTCTCTCGCCATAAGAAAGCTGATTCCATTCGATCTGTGCTCTTTGGGCTTGTTGGACGGCGGCATCAACATCCTGGGGAGTGCCGATCGCGACGGTGGCAAACACCTCTTCGGTCGCGGGGTTGATTAGATCCTGGCTGCCAGTTGTGACGAAGCGATCGCCGATCACCATTGGGTAATGCGCTTGTTTTCCCGCGATGTTTTCCATGATGCCCTCGTTAGTGGAAATATTTGTTTTGTTGAGCGTCGCTAAATTGAAATTATGCCATTTCTTTTTTGACTTCTTTTGATGTTCAGGTTGTCTCAAGATCTTGTTAGCTGCCTCCAGTCCAAGTTCTTGCACTTGTTCTTTTCGGTTGTTGGTGAGTGCGAAAACACCAGAAGGCGATCGGTGGTGAGAGTTGTTTGGTGATAGTCGTTTAAGGTTATCTGTGCTGTCCGAAAGAACCCAGAGGTCGGGGCGTTGAGGGGCGAAGGTTGAGATGATCAACTTTGAATCAAAGTTACAAGTTCCGAAACAATTTTTTGTCGTCAGCGAAGGTTGAGTAAGATGACGGTAAAGGTTTAGGGGCAAGGTTTGGAGGTGGGGGTGAAATAGAATCGCATTGGCGAGACGCGATATTTATAAACGCGATATCTATAAAACTGAGGGTGAGGTCGTTATATAAACCAAGATTTGGAGGCGGTGATGTCTGTAAAGCAACCTCTGGTGATTGACTATGTGGATTGGCCAAAATTGCTGCCAAAGCCGCCACTGCTAACCAGTTTTCAATCGAGTTGGAATAGCATTCAGCTTGAGCATTACCGCCTACCCTTTATGGATTTGCCTGAAGTATCTAATCTTCAACATGTTGTTGTTATTCCATTAGGGCATTCGGCAGTTGATTTTGAATTTGTCGCTGAGGGGCATTCGCAAACAGTCTCGTATCGGGAAAAAGACTATGCAAGTGGATGTATTGAAATCTACCCCGCTGATCTACCGATTAGCTTCCATTCTCATCCTACTGTTAAAGCAATGGAATCGATTAACTGCTATATGGAGCCTACCTTTCTAGCTCAAATCGCACATGAATCAGTCACTCCCGATCGCGTTGAACTGCTATTGACACTGAAAACAGTTGATGTACTGCTCCACCAGATGGGTTTAGCACTCAGATCAAGTTTAGAAGTGGATGGCGCGAGAAGTCGTTTCTACGCCGATTCAATGGCAACAGCAATGGCGGCTCACCTACTGCACCGTTACTCTACCCGCAAGCATCACTTTCGAGATTATGAGGATGGATTGTCGAAACGAAAGCTTAGGCAAGCGATCGAGTATATCCAGGCGCATTTGGGTGAAGATATATCCTTAACTGATATTGCGAATGAACTGGGGATGAGTCAGTACTATTTTTGTCATTTGTTCAAGCGATCGACAGGCATCTCACCGCATCAATTCCTAATTCATCAGCGAGTCGAACGCGCAAAGCATTTACTCAAGCACTCAGAGCGAACCATTATGTCGATCGCAATGGAGTGCGGCTTTGCCAATCAGAGCCACTTTGCCCGATGTTTTCGTCAATGCACGGGGGTGAATCCGAACCAGTTTCGCAAGTTATAGCAAGATTATGTTCTAAGTTCGCAAGAAAAGGTGCGACTTCGTTTGAGCGTTGCAATAGAGTGATGGCAAACCGGGAAAGCAATTCAAGAGGTGTGTGACGCTTCTTCATGTATGTCGAGCAGTTGGAATCAGTATAAGTTCAGTTGCAACCTTGTTTGTGTTCCTTCAAGAACACTGCTTGTTTCATTTATCGATCGAGCAAATTCGAGTTCCTTATTACTAATCGCTTCAAGACTTTGGAGGCTTCTTATGAAGATGACTAGATTTCGGACAAACTTCTTGTTTGTTTCATCTATAATGTTTTTGACACTACCACTCTTGTGGGGAACGACACGTTCTCTAAAAGCAACAGCAGATGAATCTTGCAACGCGCTTTTATCAGACCTGAGTCAATATCTGCAAGCTCCAAATAATAAAGTCGTGATGTTACACATGACAAACTACCAAACCGCTCAGCAGTGGTGGGGTGGGTATACGCAAACAAGATTAAGAAGGAAGGCGAATGGACACCTGGTTGGCAATGGCAAGCGAGTCATTCTGAGCGGTCAATCACAGCCTCCTAGTACCCGTAATCCTGAGCCAATCTCCTAAGACATCAATCCTCAAAGCGGAGTAATCACCTTTCAAGGGCAATACACTCACGATATGACTTGCATTGCGAACAAGTTGGCAATTGTCGGCATTGAAGGAGGAGATGCTGTTGAGACTTTTACATTTACCAAAGTTAACTGATTCGCAAACAGGCTTTAGTAATTTTTTCAAGGGCAAGAGTGTCGTATGATTGATCCGGACAAGGAGTCTAAGGAACCGAAAGGGCTTAGTAAAGAAGCTTGGGCTGCAATCAACGCGATCGCAGTCGCATTCATTCGCGCTATGGCTACTATCTTCCCGACGATATGGAAAGATTCAGCCCCGCAAAATTCCTCACCCTCCGGTGCTTCGTCAGGATCGACCGCATCGCCAAGCTCTCCCTCTGTCAGTCCTTCTGAGAAGCCAGTCCCATCATCCCGCCCTTCTTCAGCGCCCAGTTCCACTGCTCCTGCGGCTGCCCAAACGTTAGCTCAAGATCTAGAGGCTGCTAACATCGATTTCAGTGAACCTAAAGAACTTGCCCATTTAACCAACCCATTTTCTAAATATCCACAATTTGCTACAAGTTGTCTCAATCTCCTGAAAAATAAGCGCTTGAAGAAAAGAGCCTATTTTGATGTCATTTTTTGGAACTACACCGAAGAATTAGGAGGTCAAATTAATGCTGACTCGCCCAACGGTGATATTGACACGAATATCCTAAAAGCCGCCATGATCAGTGCTTACAATACCCGTGATGGTAGTAGCGCCTTGTCATTTGGAGACATTGTAGAACTAAATCAGTGAAGTCTGACAGTAGGAGGAAAACTTTGAATTATGGTTAGTCAAAAAACGATCGAGATTGTCAAAGCAACTGCACCCGTTGTGAAGGAAAAGGGTGAAGAGATTACCCGACGGATGTATCAAATTGCCTTTGCAGAGCGACCTGACTATAAACGTAGCTTTGAAACCACCTGGATGCAGCATCTTGATGGGGGTGGACAAGCACACAAGTTAGCTGCCGCTGTTTATGCCTATGCAACTCATATCGATCGGCTAGACGAACTGGCTACGGCAGTCGATCACATTGCCCATCGCCACGTAGAAACTCGCATTTTGCCTGAGCAGTATTCCCTGATTGGCGAAAAGCTGTTGCAAGCCATGAAAGATGTTTTGCAAGATGCTGCAACGGATGAAGTAATTGCGGCGTGGGCTGAAGCCTATGATGCTCTAGCAGATATCTTTATTCAAAAAGAGAAGGCAATTTACAACCAAGAAGATCAAGAACTCACCGATCGGTTGGCAAGATCTAGTCATTCAGTGACAGCGAATTGAGTCGAATCTATTTTAGAGATACTTTGATTGACGCGGATAAGAGTACTCTTGAAGCAATATCCAAATTCAAGCCAATCTCACCCAATCTCACATAGTTCTAACTGTCAGGGGAGATAGCAAATGTATATTAGAACAGAAAATTATGTTCGTGCTGCCGATTTAGAGGATGTGCGTAAAGCGGGGCGATTAGTAGTGACGTTGCGAAGCAGTTCCCCCTCTGGGGTGAACGCCAGACACACGATATTACTGATTCACGAGCATGACAAAATCTATGCCGTAGATAACCGCTGTCCCCACATGGGTTTTCCCCTCCATCGGGGAACGGTAAAAGATTGTATTCTCACCTGCGATTGGCACTATGCCCGCTTCGATTTGATGAGCGGCGGCACGTTTGACTCCTGGGCGGATGATCTGCCTGCTTTTCCAGTGCAAATCCGCGATCGTGAAGTCTGGATCGATCTTGCGGCTCATGACGATCCATTATCCCATCATCGTCAGCGTCTTCAAGACGGTTTAGAACAAGGCATTCCCTTAGTGATTGGCAAATCGGTCATTGCGCTGTTGAAGCACGAGAAACACATCACTCAAGCCTTTCAGATGGGATTAGATTTTGGGGTTAGCTATCGACAGAGCGGTTGGGACACAGGTTTAACCATCCACACTTGCATGATGAACCTATTGCCCTATCTTGATGAGGAAGACAAACCTCGTGCAGTTTATCATGGTCTAGCCGCCGTTGCCAGGGATACTAGCAATCAACCACCCCGATTTCCGATTCAACCCTTACCTAGCTCCAACGATCCCGACAAGATTCCGATTCTACAAAGCTGGTTTCGTCAGTTTGTGGAAGTCAGAGATGCAGAAGGCGCAGAGCGTTGTTTAGCTTCAGCGATCGAGGCAGGAGCCTCTCAAACCCAACTGGCTCAGATGCTCTTTACCGTGGTGACTGACCATCGATATATGAGTGTTGGACATCCTCTAGACTTTACCAATAAAGCATTAGAGGCTTTAGATGCTGCGGATTGGCAAAATGCAGAACTCGTTTTAACCAGTTTAGTGTCTGGATATAGTAGCGCCTCTCGAATGGAAGAATCTAGATCCTGGCGCTCCCCGATTGATTTAGTGGCAATTTTGCAACAGGCTTTTGAAGCGTTGCCGCAAGCTTTAGCAGAGGGGAAAAATCAACCGGGAACTTGGAACCATCGCGACCAACTCATTTCCATCTTGCTAGGTGACAATGCCCAAGCGATCGCAGATGCTCTACTGGCCGTCCTCCGGCAAGGCTGTTCTGAGGTCGAACTGGCTGAAATTGTAACCTATGCCGCTGCCCTACGGATTGCTCAATTCAGCACGAACAATGACTTTAACGATTGGGATAGTGCCCATCATACTTTCACCTTTGCTAATGCGGTACATCAGGGCATGAGACGAGTTGCATCGCCGGAGTTGTTGAGAGGTGTGTTTGATGCAGCAATGAGTGTGTATCTCGATCGCTTTCTCAACGTCCCTGCTGCTCGCCTTCCTAAACCAGATAAAACAGTAGAAAATCCAGCAGAGTTGTTACACAAACTGCCAGAGTTGATGGATCGACAGCAGCAAGTGAATCAAGTTGGGGAATTAGTCGGGAGCTATCTTGGCGTTGCTGAACAAAGGGATGAATCAAGTGAGTACGGGTATTGACCAATACT
>NZ_JBJPHS010000185.1:0-7853 GCF_052939495.1 Phormidesmis sp. 146-12
CTTGTCCAAAAGTCCCCCAGAATTGGGGGGTTGGGGGGCTGAAGTGCTGAGTAACGGAGCGGAAAAACTCTATCGAATTCACGTTTGTTTGGTGTCTTATGCCTTTGCCAATCTGTCACTGCTTTTCATCACTTGATTATCGCAAGTGACCTAGCGCTAGGGCTGTGACAAGCATTCCAAACACGAGAAAGGGTTGAGCACTCGCTTGATATTTCACGTCATTTTTGAGGGGATCACGCAAAAAGTACATGTCTTGAAAGGTGATCTGAGGAATGATCAACAAAATCAACAGCACTGCGTAGAGGTTTTGGTGCGTGTAAATCAAGTAAGCAGCCACGCCCGCCTGAAATACATCGATCATCAAAACGCAAATCCAGGCAGCATTGATCACACCAAACATAACTGGGAGTGAGTTGAGTCCCAGCTTACGATCGCCCTCTACACTCTTAAAGTCATTGATGATGGCAATTCCCAGTCCTGCAAAACTATAGAACAGGGTGAGCCAAACGATCGTCGGAGTCAATTCGCCAAACAGCGCGTGACCCGTCCACCAGGGGATTGCAATATAGCTGGCTCCCAGAGCAAAGCTCCCTGTCCAACCGTTTTGCTTGAGTTTCAAGGGCGGTGCCGAGTAGATGTAAGAGAGAAAAGATCCGCCGATCGCCAACGCCGTGATCGTCGGAAATTCGTGGCCTGCCCAGACATCCAGGGCGTAAGCAACTCCCAGCCCCGCAAACAGCAGCACCCAAATTTGGACGACCACCTGATTGAGCGGAATGGCACCCGATGGAATGGGGCGGTAGGGTTCATTAATGGCATCGATCTCGCGATCGTAGTAGTCGTTGAGAATCTGCGTATAGCCCGTCAGCAGTGGGCCAGCCAGCAACAACCCCGCAGCCGAAATTAAAAAGTTCTCTAGCGTCCAGGTGTACTGACCCGACGAAGCAGCCCCACAGATGATCCCCCACATCAAAGGAATCCAGGTGATCGGCTTCATCAGTTGTAAACGAATCTTCCAGATCGAAGACTCTTTCACCGCTGCGCCTTTCATGCCGAGTAGTTGACGAGTTTTAGCATCGCGATCGGACAAAGCATCGCCGCCCAACTCTAAAGAATCGGCTGACTCAGATGAGGGGGGAGTTTCGGGAGAAATGTCAGACATAGGGGGAGAAGAGGGGTGAAGGATGAGAACAGGGATGAGGGATGAGAGAGGTTGGTGAGAAGGTTGAAGAACAATGGAGAGGTGACAGTGAAGAGCGGAGGTCAGACAACTGAGAGCAGCATGATCTACCTGATCTACTTTTCATCCCTCATCCCTCTCTCCCATCCCTTCTAGAAGGAAATAATTAGATAGCCGTCTTGAAACTTTGCACCTCGGACGGGCTGGCCACGCAGTTCGGGGGGGAGGGAGATGTTGCGACGCTGATCGCCTGCTTCGATCGTAATCTCTGGCCCGTTTTGACTTAGTTTGACCTGTTTTTTATCAAATCCTGGCAAAAAGAGGGAGACTTTGCGATCGATCACACTCACTGCCATCGCACGGGGAGCCTGACTGGTCTCTTCAAGGTCTGGCAATGCGTCGATCAAAGGCTGCCAATCCTGTATTGGGAGAGAGGGAATGGCGGTGACAGGCAGGGGATTAAAGGTGTCGCTGAGATCAGATGCAGACTGGTTGGCAATCACACCCGCGATCGTGAGGCCGATTTGTTGAGCGCTTCCCCAGAGGTATTGGGCGGTGGCGATCGCAGCAGGATCGTCCGTCGTCACCAGGTAAGCGGCCATGCGTTTGGGATTGTTGACGGCTTGTTGACCTTGCGCTAGTAAATCATTTACCTGCCCCGTCGGTTGAGCAAAATTGTCTCCGGCAAAGCTGGCATTGTTGAGAACGGCACCCGCCACAGGCTGAATAAACGGAGACAGCGTTTTACCCAGATCGGAATCTGCAAAGACTTGACGAAATCGCCGAATGTACCAGCCTAAAATCTCAGGCATTCCTAACATTCTCAGCGTGTCTTGATTGCCCAAACCATCGTAGACAATCACATCATATTGATTGCTGGCATCAAATTCACGAATAGCATTGAGGGTGATCGCGCTGTCCATTCCAGGCATCACGCCCAGTTCTTGCCCAAAGACTTCCTTAAAAAACGGAGTTCGCAAATACTGCGCTTCTAATTTTTTGACCTCATCCCAACTGCGTTCTAACAGCGTCGAAGTCTGGAGTTGAACGGCTTGCAACTTGGGAGAAATTTCCTGCGGGTCAACGCCCACAGCGGCACCCAATGCCATGCCAAACGCCGGACTCGCATCTTGACCCACTAAGAGAACCCGCTGACCCTGAGCGGCGAACTTTTTGGCGGCCGCAATCGCGATCGTGGTTCGCCCTGTTCCACCTTTGCCGAGAAACGTCAATATAAAAGCCATGTCTGATCAAATAAAGTTTTGAGCCTTGAGTAAAAAAATTAAAAATAATTCAAAACTCAAAGCTCTTCCTATGTTAGCGATTGCGTGAGATCTCAAGCTAACTTGACGGCTCAACTTCGTCTTCAAAGAACCAGGTTCCGGTCTGATCTTCAAACTGCACCAACATACCAACCCCTGCACCATCGACTACTTTAAAGTCGCGAATCGTGCCAACTTTACCTAATTTATTGATAATTTCTTGAGAAACCCGATCGCGCAAGCGGCGCACACGAACCTTTTGACCAATTTCCATTGCAACTAGCATTGATGACAGAGGATACAAGCTACCCGAAAGTCTACCAGAATGTTGCGTCTTATTAAGCAGTCTCGACCAAAAGGCAAAAAACATCCGACAAAACACGAAAATATCGACTTCTGACGCTATACTTCAACCGCTATTCCTTCATTTTTAGGTCGAGCCTCCATGTTGGCAAAGAGAATTCTGCCTTGTCTAGACGTGAAAGCAGGGCGCGTAGTCAAAGGTGTGAATTTTGTCGATCTGCGCGATGCGGGCGATCCGGTAGAGTTGGCGCAGGCTTACAATCTGGCGGGGGCTGACGAACTGGTGTTTTTGGACATCACGGCCACTCATGAAGATCGAGACATTATTTTTGATGTGGTTTATCGCACTGCCGAGCAGGTGTTCATTCCCTTGACGGTGGGCGGTGGCATTCAGAACCTCGACGTGATCAAGAAGCTATTGCGGGCGGGAGCGGATAAAGTCAGCATCAATTCCGCTGCGGTGCGCGATCCAGACTTCATTAATCAAGCGAGTGCCCGGTTTGGAAATCAGTGTATTGTCGTAGCGATCGATGCTCGTCGTCGTCCCGATCCCACGAATCCCGGTTGGGATGTGTTTGTCAGAGGCGGCCGCGAAAATACTAAACTGGATGCCGTCTCATGGGCAAAAGAAGTCGAAAAACGCGGCGCAGGCGAACTGTTGATCACCAGTATGGATGCCGATGGCACTCAAGCAGGCTATGACCTGGAACTGACACGCACGATCGCTGACCAGGTACAAATTCCTGTGATTGCCTCCGGGGGCGCTGGCACTTGTGACCACATCTATCAAGCCGTCACCGACGGGAAAGCAGAAGCCGCTCTGCTCGCATCATTACTTCATTACGGACAGTTAACGGTTTCTCAGATAAAGAATTACTTAAACGATCGGCAGATTCCCGTGCGCCTCACCGAGGCTATAACCCTGTGAAGGCTTGAGATTCAAAGGTTTTGGCTGAAACCATAGAGTAGGTTATGATCAAAGTGTGGTGTTTACCAAGCTTGAAACAGAGCAACACTTTCTGAGCGTCTGTTACACTGTGTAAACTATGTTAATTATCATTCTCATCATTGTGATTGGTCTCGTGTCCTGGTCGCTGCACTTAATGCAGGAGGCGGTCGATCAGCGCGAATTTTCTCTCATGCTGGCTGGGACGCTGGTGGCGTTTTCGGCGGTAGCAATGATTGGCGTGTATTTTCTGATGGGCAACTATGTCGGATATGTGGCGCAAATCAGCCATAACACGGCCTATACAAGTCAGCCTGATATTCCCATCACCTGGTCTGCCGAAGATATTCAAGAAGTGCAGGCTTTTTATCAGTAAGGGTTTCTTCGCGTCAAGATGAAGTTGTCTCCCTTCGCTATTCAGGACTTGCTGCCCCCACTCCCCCATTCTTGGATTCATCGAATTCACATTCGTTTTTAGATAACTCTAATTTCGATCGCAGCACCTCTACAGTTTGTGCAAGAAGTTTAATAAAGTGGCTGTTTGCAACTTGCTCAAATTCTGGGGCCAGGGTTCGCTAAGATTCAGAGAGTGGTGAGTCGATCGGGTTCAATTCTCGGCAAACGAAGGATTTCAACTCCGACTATTCAAACACTCAAACCTTTCGTCTGGCGCTGCATGAGTTATTACATTTCTCCTCGCTTTCTAGATAAACTTTCGGTTCACATTACCAAAAATTATTTGACGCTGCCCAATGTCAAAGTGCCTCTCATTTTGGGCGTTCATGGCAGAAAAGGCGAAGGAAAAACCTTTCAGTGTGAGTTGGTCTATGAGCGGATGGGCGTGCAAGTCGTCAGTATGTCGGCGGGAGAGTTAGAAAGCCCCGATGCGGGTGATCCAGCTCGTTTGATTAGACTGCGCTATCGAGAAGCGGCTGACCTGGTAAAGGTGCGCGGCAAAATGGCGGTGTTGATGATTAACGATATTGATGCGGGAGCGGGTCGAGTTGATCAGTTTACGCAATACACCGTCAATACGCAGTTGGTCAATGGCACCTTGATGAATATTGCCGACAATCCGACGAATGTGCAGCTCCCGGGCAGTTATGAAATTGAGCCGATTCAACGCATTCCTATCATCGTCACTGGCAATGATTTTGGAACCCTTTACGCCCCGCTGACTCGTGACGGTCGGATGGAGAAGTTTTTTTGGGAACCCGATCGCGACGATCGAATTGGCATTGTCAGTGGCATTTTTGAAGCCGATCGCGTCAACCAGGGCGATGTCGAAAAATTAGTGGATGCGTTTCCGACTCAGGCGATCGACTTTTTTGGAGCGATTCGATCCCGTCTTTACGATGAGCAAGTTCGCAATCTAATTCAAAAAGTTGGGTTGGATCGCATCTCTCTGCGAGTGGTCAACAGTGCCGAAGCGCCCCCCGAATTTAGCCGCCCCGATTTTAGCCTGCCCCATCTATTAGAAGTCGGTCGATCGCTGGTGGGCGAACAGCAACGCATGAACGAAATGCGCCTGGTTGAGGAATACAATTTGACGATCGGCAATCGCAGGCTGGGCGAAATCAATATGATGCCAGCCCCCCCAGTTTCACAGTCAAACTCACAGTCAAGCTCACCGCAAAACTCATCGCCCAACGGTCACACGCCAACGATGAGCTATAACGGTCAATCTTCTAGCACTCGTCTCAGTCCTGAAATGGTCAGCGAAGTGAATGCGATCTTAGGAAATGGACACCGCTTGGGCATTGAATATGTGGACGATCGTCGCTTTCGCACAAATTCGTGGAACTGTTATGGCATGTTTGACGGCAATGGAGCCGAGGCCATCTCAGCCTTAGAATCTTGTCTATCAGAACACCACAAAGACTATGTGAGACTGGTGGGAATTAATGGGAGCGACAGGCGTAGAGTGATAGAAACGATTATTCAGCGTCCTGGCAGAAGTTGAACGCATCACTTTAAGTCGAATTCGATAAAATTCTCACTTCACACGAGGCGCAACTTCTTTAAGTCCCCTTTTTTAAGGGCAGTTCGATGAGAGTGACTCGCTTCGTTTCAATCGGCTTCTGCCCCCTAAATCCCCCACAAGTGAGGGACTTTGAACGAGAAAGATTGTCTCAAAGTCCCCCAAAATTGGGGGGTTGGGGGGCAGAAGTGCTGAATAACGAAGCGAGAAAACTCCATTGAATTCACGTTTTTTTAAGGGCAGAAGATCTCAACGACGAAGCAAAAGAACTTTATCGGATCGACTACTTTAACCACTTATAGTTGAATGATTTTTTGTTGTGCAATTCCTCCAGATGTATCAGTGAACCAGCCCCCATGACAATATCGAACTTCATTAGAGAACGCTGAGTTTGATAACCCGCTAACACGCGAATCACTTGATATTCAGTCGTCAAATCGCTCGTGCCATCCCATTTGAGATAAGCTAATTGACTTGATGCAATTTCACTCAATTGTTCAACGAATTCTTCAATACAATCTCTTACATCCGAGAGAATGCCAGAGGGCACAAAAATCAATCGTTCTTGCAAATCCATAGTAACGGTGACTTGATATCGTCTCACTAACGAGCATTGCAACTCAAAGCTAAACGAAACCGAGTCAGGAAGGTGTCTCCTAACGGCCATGTTGTTTTATCCTCTCTATTTAGTTCAAAGAAGATAGGAACGCTGACGGCTCAAACGTTCCCCCATCGTATGAAGTGTATGCAGGATCTTGATTCCAACCTTTCAAGATCCCATCGCAAAGCTGACGGTGTACAATCATATACGCCTCCAAAGTTAGTACGTTTAACTTAGGTGGAAGTCCTCGGAGGTCTGATCGCCACAATCAGATTTCCGGGGCGTGATACCCACCTGCGGAATATCTTACAAGAGTTTTTGGTTTTTTGGAATCCCGAATTTTAATTCGTGTGAATCTCGGTATCGATCGAGTACTCTTTTAATCTCATAATTTCAATGTTCGCACAGTCATACATAACAAGTTGAAATTTGAAATTTGCCTCCGCCCATCATTCATTCAAAAACGCTGCATTCTGACATATAGCCTACGATCGACCTCACCCAAAATCGGTATGATTGTCTGCAATGTCGAAGGTGTGAGGAATGGATAGACTGCTGACTGGTGCAACTGTAATCACAATGAATCCGGGGCGAGAGGTGCTAGAAGATGCCGCCATTTTGGTGAGGCACGATCGCATCCTCGATATCGGCAACACGACTGAACTAGTGGCAAAATACCCCGATGCCGACCAGTTGGATTGCAGCGATCGCACCATCATTCCTGGAATGGTCAACACGCACACGCATTTGTTTCAGACCTTACTCAAAGGGTTGGGCGACGATCGCGTTCTCAAAGATTGGTTTACCTGCATGACCGGGCCATCTGCGGCCCAACTCACTCCAGAAGATTGTTATGCAGCAGCGCGTCACGGCTGTGTGGAAGCGATCAAATCCGGCACCACAACGCTCGTTGATTTCATGTATGCCCACCCCAAAGGCAAGCTAACCGAAGCCGTCATTCAGGCCTTTCAAGAAACAGGAATGCGGGGCATTGTGGCGCGGGGCTATCTCACACTGGGAGAAGAGTTTGGCGTTCCCAAAGCATTAATCGAACCGTTGGATCAAGCGTTATGGGATGCGTCCAATTTGATCAGCAAATACAATCAACCCGATGCGCGAGTTCAAGTTGGGTTAGCGCCCTGCATGATTTGGAGCGTAGACACAGAAACCTTATCCAAAACTCGTCAACTTGCGGATGATCTTAAAGCACTAATTACGATTCACGTTTCTGAAACTCCGTTTGAGATTGAGAATTCCATACAGCGTTTCGGAATGCGTGATCTTCCCTATCTCGAATCGATTGAATTTCTCAAGCCTGACGTGTTAGCGGTGCATTGTGTTTATTGTGACGATCGTGATCTTCGCATTCTCAAACTACACGATGTCAAAGTGTCTCACAATCCCTGTAGCAATCTGTATCTCGCCTCTGGTTTCGCTCCCATTCCCCAAATGCTACTCGCAGGAATCACCGTCGGATTAGCCTGTGACGGGCCCGCCAGCAACAACAGTCACAACATAATTCACAGCGGCGTTGTTGCATAAAGAGGGGTTGCGGAGGGTAGAGACATGGTAAGTTTCAA
>NZ_JBJPHS010000186.1:0-7658 GCF_052939495.1 Phormidesmis sp. 146-12
GGGGGCAGAAGTGCTGAATAACGAAGCGAGAAAATTCCATCGAATTCACGTTAAATTCACGCGAGATCGATGAAGTCTTTCGCTACTATCCATCCGAAAACGCCCCCCAAATCGCCGACGAGTGAGGGACTTTGAATCAAAACGCTTGTCTAAAAGTCCTTCAAAATTGGCAGACTGGCAGGCAAAAGCTCTAAGCAACGAGGCCAGAAAACTCTACTGAATTCACGTCTACTCAATCAAATCTTGAAAGTCCCCCCAGAATTGAGGAATTTAGGGGGCGAGGGTCGGTAGCAAGTAACCGCTTGTGCCCACAACGTGGGGCAAGTCGGCGGTAACCCCCCAGATCTGCTCTGACTATTACCCACAAGTTCGGCTTTCACTAGACGGGAGCAGGGCATGAATACGAGCAGAAAAGTTAGCCTCAGTAGATCGATAAGTTTAGATCGTCAGCGGTAAGAAAATGGTTCGACGCACTGGAAAGCGCTGCTCAACGGCCTGCACCAAGAACTCCAGCATCGTTTTGAGCGGGAAGCGGTCGCGATAGACTCGTCGCACACCGGAGCCGCGATGACTGACAAAACACCACAGCAAATAGATCCATAAATTGACGATGACTCGCTTATTTCGAGCAATCACATAGACGGTGGCATAGGCAAAGAAAGAAGTCGTGCCCGATTTGGCGTGAGAACGGTAGATATAGGGCAACTCTGTCGCGGTGGGGGTGCCATAGTACGGAATCCAGATGCAGGTCGATTGCCAATCGCTGCTTGCCCCCGCGAATCCGAGATGGGACTCGGCTTTGCAACGCTTGATTCAGTTGCGCTTCCAACGCTTCCATATCGTTGAGTTTGTCGAGATGATAGCGAATCGTATTGCCCGTGGGAACACCTGTTAACTGTTGGGTTGTATGCTCAATGCTGTCTTGTTTACTAGAACTCGATTTCAAGAATTTTACTGAATGGAGGCTAAGGGGATCGACTCTATGCAGCTTCCTAAAGAATTGGTATTAGACAGTATTCTCTGTACTTACGGTGTCGCGATCGCTTCATCTGCCACCGTCTCTAGCTCGATCGCTTTCAACAATTCCGCCCAGGTAGAATCTCTCGGATTGGTACGACGCAGTTCAGCCGCAGTCGCCAAAGCATCAAACCAAAAACCATTG
This sequence comes from Phormidesmis sp. 146-12, assembly GCF_052939495.1. Lineage (NCBI taxonomy): Bacteria > Bacillati > Cyanobacteriota > Cyanophyceae > Leptolyngbyales > Leptolyngbyaceae > Phormidesmis > Phormidesmis sp. 146-12. Next base: position 1,163 of record NZ_JBJPHS010000186.1, read on the forward strand.
GTCGCATACAGCCTGACTTGTTGTTGGAGCGTTGCCGTTTTGAGTTTCTGAGTCACATCAGACGGAAGCGTTTCGCGTTGAATCCAACCATCGACAAAGGAATCTGGTGGCGAAACCGATCGGCAGTACAGCTTAAAAAACCAGTGGTAGCGCTTGCTAGCTTGTAGCGGAGCCACCGTTGCGGGTAGTTTCAAACTCAAGACCCCTGCGGTTTTGGGCAGCGCTACATTTGATTGGTAAATCGAGTTGCCGTTTTGATCTTGCAAAACAAACGTTGCAGTTGATAAGGAACGGTATGGCACATAAAACCAAAACGTGGGATGTTCTGCCGCAGTTTTGCCAAACACCATTCTCAAACTCGCCGTCTTCTGGATTGGCACCAAAGCTATTAGCGGTTTAGATTCCTTAGAGGACTCCTCGACTCCACAGCCTCGGCTCCCTGCATCCGATCGCCGTCCGGGAACTCCTGTACTAGGGGGCGGATCAGCATTAAAGATAATCGAATCCTTGAGAACGGATGGCACCGACTGCGCCTGCCCCTGATGACCAGAGGAGGCAACTAGGAATGCGATCGCGAATAGAGTTGCTTGTTTGAGTCGAGTCATGGTTTTGTTGATGTATTAATGTGATTTCTGTGATTTCGGTCTTGAGTTGCGACAATAAGGACACCGCTGGCAATCATGAACACAAACACAGTCGGAACGAGCGGCACCCACTGGCCTTGTGTCAGCCCATAAAAACAGAGAATGCCTAAAACTCCCAGTGCCGTGACTTCTAGCCCAATCAGCCAGGGAACTGAGCGACATCGCCAGACCAAAACGCTACCCAGGACAGCCCAAGTCCAGACCCAAAGAATTTCTACTCGCCAGCCCCAACCCTCGATCGGTGCGCGTCCGTTCTCAACCGCACTAATCAACTGGCTCACCATCTGCGCCTGAATAAACACGCCCGGTATTCTCTCACCCTCTGGTGTTGTTAGATAGTCTTTGCTGCTCGGTGCAGTGACCCCAATTAAAACAATGCGATCGCTCACATCTTCTCGCTTTAGTCGCCCTGCCAAGACCTCTTTGAGCGTGACAGTAGGAGCCGGACTGCGGGAGGATTGAGAAAACCGATAGTTTAGTAGAATCTGATAGCCTGCGGTGTCTGCTTGTTGATAACCTCCGGTGTGCTTATGTAATCGCCGAAAAACCTGGTTGCCCAATTGCAAATCTCCCTGGGATGTATAGCGAGGAACAATCCCCTCAGCTTTGAGGTACTGAAATGCTAATCGAGTACTCAGCGCATAGGGGGTACTACAAGCGGCTCCTGGAATCCGATCCATAAATAGCAGATGGCGACGAAGTACAGTATCTGCATCGGTGATGACATCGCTAAACCCCTGACGATCGCTCGGTAGATTGGGCATCGGAGCAATTTCGGGGTAGTTCGCTTCTGGATCGGCAACTTTGCAAATCGCGAAAAAATTGGGCTGATTCAGGTTGGCGGCTAGTTGGGTTGATAGTGGATCAAGGGGAAAATCACGATAGACATCCAAGCCGATCGCGCGAGGTTTGAGCAGGGTCAGGGTGTGCAAAAGTTTTGTCAGCGCCAGGTCTGAGAGTGATCCTTTGCGTTGTGCCTGCTCCGGTAGTTTCAAATCATCCTCAGTGATGGCGACAATGAGAATACGCTGGTCGGGCGGTTCTGAGGGGCGCAGTCGCAGAAGTTGATCAAAAGCTTGTAGTTCCCAGGACTGTAATCCTCCCAGGTGGCGAATTCCGAGTACGAAAGCGGTGGCGATCAGGCTCGTGAACACGATCGCTTGCCAGGAATGGTAAACCTTATTGGGATGTACTTGATTGGGATGTACTTGATTGGGATGTACTTTCTGAGTTCCACACCAGTCCTGCCAGGTAGATGGTTCTACGGCTGGATTTTGACACAAGACGGGCAACCATGAGGCACCCGGAAACTCATCTTCTAACCCCTGTAACTGCCGACGAGCCTGCCGCACCGCTAAGTAGAGGGATAAGTGCTGTTTGGCGAATGCTTCTAAAAAATGCCTAAAAAATTCCTGAGCGACTTGATTGGCAACAGGCTCTCGCATCACAATCACTTGAGGAATCTGTAATCTACTCAAGGCAGCCGCTAACCCTAACCCATCACAGGAATTAAAAATTGCCAGCTTTAGGCCATTGCTGACTGCCCCCTCAATCGCAGCCTCAAACTGTTCGATCGTCAGACTGTTGTGCTGCAAATTCTCATTGATATAAATGCGTCCCGTCTGGCTCTCTTTTTGACCTTCTGTCTGGCTGTGCCCTGCAAAAAAGAGCATATCCCACCCTGGTTTAGCCCAAAGCTGCTGGTTAAATTCTTGACGAGACGGATTCACCAAAAACTGAGTTTCTGCATCGTTTAGCGCCTTGAGAAATTGCCCGTCGCGCTGTAAGTTAATGCCCTGACTGTTGCCCAAAACGGCTAACACTCTGGCTTTTTTGCGAGGGGTGGGCGGAGTCGCGTGATGAAACTGATATTGTGAGCAACTCAACGCCATTTCTGCTTGGGGATAGTCTCTAAAGAAATCCCAGCGCTGCCAGGGTAGTCGTCGCAACAGTTCATCATCAGTCTCAATTACAATTCGGACTTCCTCCAGCGGCGTGAGTTGCGATCGCAATTGTCGCTCGATCGGCAGAAAGGTTTCTGACTGTAGCCAGGTATTTAGGGCATCCTGTAGGCTTTGGCAAAGTTGCTCAAAACTGACCTGAGAGATGTTGGTAATGCCAATTTCATCAATTTCTAGCTCATCGTCAAGGTCATGGCTGGCTCCCGTGATCGAACGTAAGGGGCGGCGATCGCACAGACTTTGATAGAGTAACCGCCAGTCTCGGTATAGGTTTATGACGGTAGGGGCGGCGGGTAAACTGCCTACAAACTGCTCTGGTCGAGAGCGTCCTGCCCACACTTGAGCCGTGACTCTCGGCAAGCCACTATACAAGTCTCCAGCTCCTAAATGGATCACAACCGACTTGGGCATTTGCTAATCTCAGTCAGAGTATAGGTCTTCTCAAGGTCAGATTTGTTGAGCGAAGCAACTTTAGTATGGAGCAAAGCGTGAGTATGGAGCAAAGCATGGCTACAGATGTCCATCAAGGGAGTGTTTGCCCGTTTTTCCTGACAAGACTTCATATCAGCCCTCTCAGAATAAGCTCAGATTCAACTCCTTTACTCACCCAGAACAGTGATTGTTCACATCATAATCTGATTTAAAGCTCAAAGTTTTCCTCAATCGTTTCGCCATCCAGATGAATGACAACACTAAAACGAGTTCCTGGTCTACCTTTGACTGGTTTTAGTTGAATGTAGTTGTCTTGGCTCCTTGAAGTTACTTCTTGCAGTGTTTTACCTGTGGGCGATCGCAAGCTCAATTTGAGATCTGGGATCAAGTATCGAGCTTCTCCTGTGGGATGCAGTTGTACTAACACCCCCAACTTTCCTTCTGCTTCTAAAGTAACATTCACCAGGAGCGCAACGCCTTGTTGTCCAAGCTGTACACCCAGGTTAATTAACTTTCCTCGTTTTGCTCCTGACTCGGTGCTGCGGGTCGTTAAGGCTAAATAAGCTTCGGGGTTGATTAATTGGTCGATCGTTTGCCAATTTTGATCAAAAGCATCCTGAAGCCATTGAATCAATTTTGTAGTTGTCTGGGTGAGCGTGACTAAAGATGGGTCTGGGGCCGCCCGAACTGGTAAAGGAATCGCGGCAGGTTGTAAAGAACGACAGTAAAACAGCAAATGATTAGGTTCAGCATCGAGTAACGAAAGGGGTAGTTGGTAGAAATCGCTTTGTACCCGATCGCGCGCGCGGTAGTTCATCAGTTCGTCAAAACGCAGAAAGCCTCGCACCATAACCAATGCTTGCTCTTCTGACACCTCATGCACAACATAGAAATGGGCGGCTAGTTCAGGGTGCTCGACCAGAGCTTGAGGAATTTGCACGCTCTCATCTAGCACATGTTCGACGGCAATCAGACAGAATTTGAATCCGTTCACCTCAAGGTAACATGACCGAATCGAGCTATTGGGTGGAGTTTGCGCTAATCGGTTAATCGCGTGTTCGGGTAGTCGATCGCTCAACCATTGCTCAAAACTTAGCAGCGCTAGTGCATTCAAATAGCTTTGCCATTGTTGCTCCTCAGAAGCGGCACTGCCCATCAGTTTTGCTTGTTCAATTTGTTCAGGCTCCAGCCAGATTACCTCCGGCGGCAATTGTCTAGAACTCATCGGGAAACTAGATAAGTTAGTCATGGGGTTGTTCTCTTTAGTCTCAATGTATTTAGATGAACGCGAAGCTGTTGTGCGTATACGCTATTGAATGAGCGACTTTTACCCGCTCTCATTTCTTCTACGGCCTCTTGAAAGATTTCCTGATCGGCAACGGCTTCTACTTGCTCTGCCAAAGTTCTCAAGTAGTTCGGTTCGGGAGGGGTTTGGGCAAATCCCTTTTGCTGCGCCTGTTTTAACAAACGATCGAGTACCTGTTGTACCGTCAGCGCTCGCACCTTACTGAGCAAGTCTCCAGGATTTAGAATGCGTCTGGCTTGATCCCAACTGCTCATTCCCAACCTTGGGGCAATCTCTCTGAGAGACAAGCCCTGATCATAGTAGAGTTGCAAGCCGGGAATAAACTGAGCCGCCAGAGGTGCGTACTTTTTGCTGTGTTCTAAAGCGGTGGTGCGATCGCTGACTTCCTGAACAATTCCGTCAATCAGTGCCCGGTTGAGTTGTTGATGAAAAAACGTCAGTAGCTCTTGCTGCTCTAGATCTAACTCGTCCACATCGCTGCTTGGTAGATCTGACCGAATGGTGTCACGCCCAGTTTCAGAATCGTGGACTTCTAGCGGGACGCGATGTGACCAAATATCGTACTGCCTGAGTTGTACTGCCACCCGTTTTAAGGTCTGCATCAACTCACTAGTTGTAAAAATCACTACAGGCTGCAACATTGCTATCATTTCTTGCAGTTGCTCAATCGAGGGGTCGGGGCACCGCTTAACGCCCGTAGCTTGCTTGCGACGATCGCGCCGATAAACTTGATGAAACACCTCAACTAGAGAACGATCGCGCTCTGATAATCGCTCTAGCTGGTGGGGTCTGGCTCGATTTAATAGCGCCCAATCACTGAGATGCTGAAATCCAAATTCTGCTAAAAACTGTTTGAGTTCTGTGTTCTGTTTGGTGCGTAGAAAGGCCCAATTGTCTAAACTCAAACTGGACTGACCGTCAGAATTAAACGTCCGCAACACATCAACCGAAAAAAACTGATACGCCGTCGGCTGGGGAGGTTCGTCGCCCATTACCAGTAATTGAGCTTTGCGATCGCGATCCAGAATCACGAATGTTTTTCCATCATCATTCAACACAAAGGGCAGTAAGTCGCGGTATGTGAACGATTTCTCGCTGCCAAATAGACGGTCGATCGTGTGGCAAGCTTTGAGAATTGAGGCAGACACATAACATCTGAGACAAAGCCCAGCTTGAGCCTGAGTCTTGGTCGTCCCAGTGGCGTTGGGATAAAAATAGGACAGTAAAGCAGACTGAATGCCTCCATCTTGAGAACTAGAGAGATTTTGGACAAACTCTTGTGCTGAGGGAATCAAACAGTTTTTATACCCCAACTTTTCACTAGCAGGACTAACACACCAAATGCTTTCGTATCTCGATGAAGCAGTCATAGAGTTTACGCCCCCTAAGAATTCCGAAAGTTTTTGCCTGTCCACGTTGGTCAATAGATGCCAACCCGATCAACTGATGCAGATCTAGCAGTATTTTAATCTGAATTGACAGAGGACTATTGATAAAACGCTCACAGTAGAAAAAGGCGGCACGAGTAAGTTAACGATCGAGTCCGAAGAGTTTTTGACGGACAATGCTAACAGTCGATACATGAACATTGAGTCATCTCAGCCTTAACCTCCTCAAAAGCAACTGTTGTCTGAACAATAATCCATTCATAGAAAAGTTCTATTAACTTCATGAATCTTTGAAGTGGCTATTTCCGCCTGTCATGTTCACCGCTTAACTGCATCAGTTCACATTGGCATCTACTAACTCAATGTAGCGGAGCAAGTCCGATTTGAAATCAACCAATTCAATCATTCAACCATTCAACTCACCAGGAGCCTTCATTATGAGACTTACCTATCGCGGTAACGCTTACAGCGTACCTGCCACTATCAAAGCCCTCGTGCAACTAACTGGCGCTATCAAAACTCAGCGGAGGCCTAAATGTGAGGTGACTCAAACACTCTGAAACCATTCATTTCCACGCAGTACAGCCCAACTCACCAAGCTACTATTGCCCGATCGAAAGCACCAAACTACAGTTCTGCAACAGCGCATTCAACGTCTGAATCGAATCTGGCAGCTAGACTCCAGCAAAAATCTATCTTAATTCACGACTTACAGCACATTTCAGGTTTATGGAGTACAGTAACAACAGTCAGCAAACCAGTTGC
>NZ_JBJPHS010000187.1:0-7555 GCF_052939495.1 Phormidesmis sp. 146-12
CTTTTTGTCTCATTTGAGATCCCATCTCACCCAAAACTAATTAATCGAGGTGCCCTCTGGAGACCTGATGAAACTCGCAAAAATGAGTTAGTCTTCATCGGTCGCAATCTGGACGAAGCTGTTTTAAGAGAAGGATTCAAAGCGTGTTTCGTGTAAAGGCAAAAACTTCGGGGAGTGACTTTCAACCACACTGGCAGGGATCGCTTTCTGACTATGTAACGGCGATCGCGTGGTCGCCCACTGGTCAACTCCTGGCTGCGAGTTCTGCGGCCGGTGAGGTGACGATATTGACGGTCAAAACATCACAGACAACCCTGCTCCAAACGGCAACGGGACAATCCGCAGACTGTCTTAGTTTTTCTCACGATGGGCAGTTTCTTGCGGTTGGCGGACAAAACGGACAAGTCAAAATTTGGCACCTCTCGGCCGAAACGCCACAACTGCTCGCCACCCTGGGGAACGGACGCGATTGGATCGATCGCATGGCGTGGAGTCCAAAGCGCAATCAACTGGCATTCAGCCTGGGTCGTTATGTACAAGTGTGGGACAGCGCAATGAATGACATTGCGACCACGTTAAATTTTGAGACTTCCTCTGTCTTAGATCTGGGTTGGCATCCTGACGGGAAGCGTTTAACGATCGGAGGGTATCAAGGCATCAAGATTTGGACAGCAGACGATTGGGATGATGATCCCTATTTGCTGAGTCTAGATTCTGCGAGTGTGGCAGTTGCCTGGTCACCCGATGGTAAATATATTGCGTCTGGGAATCTCGATCGAACCATTACCGTTTTGGAGTGGGAAAATCCTCATCCGTGGGTGATGCGTGGCTTTCCGGGTAAAGTGCGTCAACTGGCTTGGTCAAACTACTTCACTAAGACAAGTGCGCCATTGTTAGCAGCGGCCAGTGCTGAGAGCATTGTGATTTGGGAGAAACAGGCAGATGAGTTGGTCGGCTGGGAAGGGAGAGTGCTGGAGCATCATGAAGATATGGTGCAATCGATTCAGTTTCAACCTGACACCGTGCTGTTTGCTTCTGCTGCCGCCGACGGCTGTATTTGTTTGTGGAACAAGGCAAAGCAGTTAGCCCAGATTCTTGAGGGTGCGCCTGACGGATTTTCCTGCCTTTCCTGGCATTCTCAGGGTCAGTCTCTGGCTGCGGGTGGGCAGAATGGAGAGCTGATTATCTGGTCAAAAGAACAGCGAGGTCAAGGGTTTGGAAGGCGTTAGCGGCGGTTGTTAGTCTAGGAGAGCAAGCTAAATTTCCCACGATCGAGGGACTTTAAACCAAAATCTGGTCTGAAAGTCCCTAAAATTGGCAGCTTGGGGGCAGAAGCGCCCAAGAACGAAGCAAAAAAACTTCATTGAGTTCACGTTAGCAAGGTACAGGTTTAATAGACTTCCTGCATGAATACCTGGCGATTAATGTTAGGAATAAGGATTAAATAATATCGAATTTGTAGGGTGTGTTAAGCGATAGCGAAACGCACCACCAACGCTTGAAATCGGTGCGCTTCGCATGGCTCAACACACCCTACGCAATGGTCGGTTTTATTTAATCCACAATCCTTAGCTTCGCAAGAGCCTTTGGAAGGTATCTATGATTCGTGAAGAAAGTCTAATCATGAGGCTTCCGATTCATTACCCTCCAAAGAACCATTGAGTTCCTGTAATCAAGTAGTACAGACCCGTTAAAATCAAGGCAACACTGCCAAAGTGAATAATTCCTTCCGAATGCTTCAACAATTGCTTACTTTGCTTTGCTAATCCTGTGAATAGGCTAGCTAGAAAAATAAGGATAGTATAGCCCAGCGCATAGCTGACCATTGTTAGCGTCCCTAGAATCTGAGAGCCTGTTGCTGCTGCTGCCGCTAGAACTGCAAACAGAACTGGACTGGCGCAGGGAGAACTCACTAAGGCAAACGTTAACCCTACGCCATAGGGGCCAGCGTGAGGAAGATTAACTGACAGTTGCGGAAGTGGCAATTTAACAACGCCGAGCAACCACAGCCCCATGATTGCCATAATGAATCCGACAATCACATTGATATAGCCTCGATATTCGACCAGCACGGCTCCTGCAAAGGAGGAGACCAAACCAAACGAACTCAAAATTGTGATGGCTCCCAAAACAAATAAGCCCGCTTTCACAAATGCATCCCGACGAGACTGAATCTCAAGCGTACCAATGTAGCTGAGATTAACAGGCAATAACGCTAAAATGCAGGGTGAGACACTTGCAAGAACGCCACCAGCAAATGCTAAGGGCAATAACAGGAAAGGATTGGCGGTATCTTGCTGGTCAAACCATTGTTGGTAGCGGTTTTCAACCATTGAAATCATCTGTTCGATCGGATGACTAATTGCAGACCCCAATGTTAAAACTAGAATTAGGCAAAGCAATCCCAATCCGCCGTAAATAAGCCACTTCTTTTGCATAAAGCTTTCCTTGAAGTATCCAGAAGAAGCTCATCGTAAAACTTCTCCTGGCTAGGGTCATTAAATGGGGGTAGAATCCAGCACTTTCTTGTAGTCTGCTAGATTCGGATTATTGCGCTGTTGGCTCAAGACTTTGCCTGTTGCAGGATCAATAATGGCAATCATGCCTGTCTGTGATTTATTGACAGCCAGAAACTCACTCAGCCCAAGTTGTTTGGCTTTCGCTTCTGCTTCCGCAGTCGTCGCCTGATTGCTGACATCTAAAACAACAAAGGTGACTTTACCTTCATAGTCTTTCTTCAGTTGTGCCACAGTGGGTGCAATATTCTTACAAGCTGAACACCAAGTTGCAAAGACATCTACGACAACAGGTTTTCCCTGTAGTTCTTGTGCTAGAGGAGCCTCCACTGATTTGGCTTTGGCGGCACAGGGATTCGCTTTGCTTGCACAGGGATTCGCTTTACTTGCACAGGGATTCGCTTTGCTTGCACAGGGATTCGCTTGAACTTCAGTGCTTGTGTTTGTAGGAGATTTTGTTTTTGCGGCACAAGGGTTTGAACAACCTGCTACTACTCCCAGACTCAGGAATGAAGCAACTGCAAGGGCAGAAAAATATTGGATCTTCATGGCGTGATTTCCTCAAAATACGATCGACGGACGCTCAGTTAATCTTCTATTACCGACGGGAAAGTGCAGCATTCAGTACCGTGGTGTAATCGGACTTATTCGCGTTGTTACGATACTGTGTCAAAATGTTTCCGGTTTTAGGATCAATGATGGCAACCATGCCAGTTTGCGACTTGTTGGCTGAGAAAAACTGCCCCAGTCCTAGTGCTCTAGCTTGCTGTTCTGCTTGCCTTGCTTTGGCACGATCGCTGACATCCAGCACCACAAAATGCACATTGTTACCATACTGTCGCTTGAGTTGAGAGAGCGTTGGCGCAATATTCTTACAGGCAGGACACCAGCTTGCATAGATATCGACCACAACGGGCTTCCCTTGTAGTTGTTTCGCTAAAGCTCCACCAACATTCCCAGACCGCTTTGCTTGTGCAAGAAGCTGGACAGGAGCGGCCGAGACTCGTGTAGACGTTGTATTGAGGAATGAGAGGGAGACGACTAAGCCACTCAAACTCAAACCTGCTAATAAAACTAGATAATGACGCATACAGAACCTATGATTGCGGTGGTGATTAGCATTAAATTCCAGAAAAATGAGGATGAGATGAGGATGAGATGGATCAATGCTAAAAATTTGCGCCTCTGTTTTTTCAGCAAAAATTCATCTTGATACTGAGGTTTGCTTGTACAGTAAAAACAAAATGATACGCTGTAGAGCAATCCGCGACTATGAGAGGACAAAACTGGTTTGTGACCAATGCGGGAAAGTGCCAAGATGGGGACGCGATCTGCTCTAGCATAGATCTCTCTAAGATCGCTCAAGCTGAGGAATTGTCTCAACCGTATCGGCTCTATCGTTTTTTAACCGAGTTAGAAGATGTGTTAAATCAAATCACGGATGATCGACTCCGACTTCAAGCGATTTGTCCGTTAGTTCGTAAACTTCTAAATCATGCCGATTGGCTGCAACTGCCCTTTCTTCAGCCCGATTCAGAAACAGGTTGGGCCGTGTCTATGTTGTATGATGAGCCGTTTTTTCCATTAACTGTGCAACTCGTTGCCTGGGCACCCGGAGTCACTTCCCCCATTCACAATCATGCGAGTTGGGGACTTGTCGCATTGTTAAGTGGACAAGAGAACAATACATTTTGGCAGCGATCGCCCACGTCCGAACGCCCTGACCAGATTGAATTAAGCAGCGATCGCTTACTTGATCCTGGCGACATTCTCTGTTTGATGCCTGATACCATTCATCAGATTCAAGCGATGGGAGATCAGCCAACTCTAAGCTTCAATCTCTATGGCGAAACAAACTATGATCAACGATTCGAGTTTGACCCCATTCAAGGCACCGCCAAGCCCTTCTGATTTTTACTGAGCATTCCTCTATGCCATTGAGCCGCCTGATTCGAGCCAGAATCAACTCTTTCACAAACAAGCGAATTTCGACTTCCTCGCTTCAGTTTCGCTTGACTCTAGAATTGGTCGCACTATCGATTCTAGGGTTGGGCAGTGTGGCAATTTGGGCAGGTTGGCAAATGGAGCAAAATCTAGTTGCAGCCCACAAACAGACGCTAGAATACATTGCGATGCGCTTTCCCGATCAAATCCAGCTTTATAGCGAGATGGGACAACTGGACACTGGATTAGAGAGAACCATCCGTAAAGTTTCAACCTCCAAATTAATCGTATGGGTCAAAAGTCCAGAGGGTAAACTGCTAGCACAATCGGTTGGAGTGGAGTCGGTTGCGTCCACAGTCCAGCAAGTTGATACTCTCGCCCAAGTTCCAAAAACGCCGCAGATTGTTCGGTTTGGGAATCGAGATATTGTGTTGTGTGGTAGCCCTCTCGCAATTGATGGGAAAGCCTTCGGGCAGCTATATCTGGCTCAAGATATTACAGAAGATCAGCACAAATTGAACACTGGACTCTGGCGATTGCTACTTGTTAGTTTGGTGGCGATCGCACTCTTGATCACAGCTATCTCAAAACGAATTCATAAAGCAATGCAGCCGCTAGAACAGATGAGCCACCTTGCCAGTGCTGTTTCTGCGGATGATTTATCAGATAACCTGAACAAAGCTAAGTTACAACTAAATCGAGCACCGGATGAAGTTCTAGGATTAGCTCAGGCGTTCAATGAAATGCTACTTCGATTGTCTGGGGCATGGGAACAGCAACGGCAATTTGTCGGTAATGTTTCCCATGAGTTACGCACGCCCTTAACGGTTGTACTCGGTTATTTGCAGAGCTTACTTCGACGAAGTACAAACTTAAATCCTTATCAACAACAAGCACTAGAAACGGCTGCGGCAGAGACAGAGCGCACCATTCGGATGTTGCAAGATTTGCTGGATCTGGCGCGAGCAGATAGCGGAAATTTGCACTTTCGGCGGAATCCGATCATGCTCAATACGCTGGTTACAGAAGTTGCAGCGATGAGTCAAAAGGTTAGTAATCGACCCGTCAAGGTTCTCTTTCCTGATGAAGATGTGGTTACTTGTGCCGATCAAGACCGATTACAGCAAGTGTTGATTAATCTAGTCGATAATGCGATCAAGTATTCTGCTGCGGATCAGCCTGTTGAGTTAGTGTTAGCACAAACGGAGCAGTATGCCATGATTCAGGTGCGCGATCGCGGCATCGGCATTCCCTTAGCGCATCAAAATCGAATTTTTGAACGATTCTACCGAGTCGATGAAGCGATGACTCGTTCTAGAGATGGCACGGGACTGGGATTAGCGATCGCAAAAAGTTTAACCGAAGGCATGAAAGGTCGAATTACAGTACGGTCTAGCCCAAACGAAGGCAGTACGTTTACAATAACTCTACCCCTTTGGAAACCTGACCGATGACTAATCACATCCTCTTAGTCGAAGATGACCCCAGATTAGCAGAGTTTGTCAAAACAGAACTGTGCTTGGAAGGATATCAAGTCACAGTTGCCATCGATGGCATCCAAGGGTTAGCGATCGCCCGTGAAGCACACCCTGATTTGCTCATTTTAGATTGGATGCTGCCAGGGATTTCTGGCTTAGATTTATGTTTGCGATTGCGGAAAACAGGCATTCAAACGCCGATTATTTTGTTGACTGCAAGAGATGAAATTCCCGATCGCGTGACCGGCCTAAATGCGGGAGCCGATGACTATGTAACAAAGCCCTTTAGCATTGAAGAACTATTAGCAAGAGTCAAAGCACGCCTACGCTGTGTGAATCCGACTGAACCCGATACGCTAGAGTTTGAAGACATGAGCCTCAATCCTCTCACACGAGAAGTCTATCGAGGCAGTCAGTTAATTGAACTCACAACTAAAGAATTTGATCTACTGGAGCTGATGATGCGTCATCCGCGCCAAGTACTCACTCGCGATCAAATTCTAGAAAAGGTCTGGGGCTATGATTTTATGGGCGAGTCGAACATTATTGAAGTCTATATTCGAGCATTACGACTCAAGCTAGAAGCAAACCATCCTAAGCGTTTAGTGCATACTGTTCGCGGAGTGGGTTATGTTGTGCGTGAGCACTAATTTCTAGTTGCTGGATGCTCAATAGCTTCACTGGCTCGAACGAGAGATAGCTCCCAAAACTCAGGTTAAAATGTGAGGATTCATGCAGCATACCCGCAGATCTGATGAATAGACTTCCTGCATGAATACCTGGCGATTGATGTTAGCTTCGCAAGAGCCTTCGGCAACGCTGCTATCAGAACAAAGTCCACCTCCGTGGACTAACGGTTAAAATCGCCTCTTTAGTGTGCGAAGGCACACTTTGCTCTTGTAGCCCCGACTTTAGTCGGAGGGCATCTATGATTCGTGCAGGAAGTCTAATGAGAGAGTGCAATATCGATTGTGGGAAGGTGCAACTTGATTCACCAATCGCAGTTTCTACAGCGCTACTCCGCTTCTCCTATCAATGTGAAGGCTGCCCAATCTCGCGGTTGGGGATGGGTTTTCATCGTCGTTAACATTGCCTGCCGGAGTGCTTGCGCTCTATCTGGATTCTTCTGCAAGTTCTGATAGAACGCTTTCATCAGATCCGCAGTAGGTGCATCAGGAATTGCCCAGAGCGAAACAATCACACTCGGAACCCTGGCGGCGATCAGCGATCGAGACAAGCCAATCATTCCATCTCCAGTTGTTCTGCCCTGTGCTGTATTACAAGCACTTAAAACAACCAGATCTGCTTGCAGTCTCATGTTCAAGATTTCTTCTGCGGTCAATAGTCCATTGTCATTACCAGAAGGAGCTAGAGCGATCGCGCTTCCCAATCCACGAATATCATCCAGTAGCCCATGTGTCGCGAGGTGAATGATTGAGGCTTGAGGCATTTTGGCAACGATCGCTGCTTTGGTTCCTTGTGCGCCAATAATCGGTTGAGTGTTGAGGAGGGAGGCGATCGTTTTAGCTTCGATTTCGGCTCCGGGTAGGGGTGATAATTGCTGCTTCGGTTCTCCGGGCGACAGAGAAACTTGGGGCATGGTGGGATTGCCCAATA
>NZ_JBJPHS010000188.1:0-7344 GCF_052939495.1 Phormidesmis sp. 146-12
TCTACTGACACTGACTAGTTAATCGTACTACATCTACTTGAAAAATGCTGTATCTATGTTGGTTGAGCGGTGAGGATTCATTACGACTTCTCCTTGAGTTCAAAAATTGTGTTCTTTGTGAAGAGCGATCGTGTTCATCCTGTATGTGACTCAGCATCAGTAATGGAAGAACTATGCCACGCCAGATAGAATTTTGGATAGCTCATGTTCTGGGCACAATGTAGAGTAAATTCATAGAGAATTTCGTAGCAAACTTTTTCTTTATAATTCGCCTGCGGCCAAAATAGAACCTGTTGCTTAAGAAGCCTACAAAGCTCTTGAGAAACTGAGAAGTACAATTCGTCATTGACAATTTGTTTTAAGCAGGAAACAACATTAGTCTGAAAAGACCAAGATGTATTTTGCTGGTGATCAGCTATTAATCTAATTAAGTCGATAGCAACTTTCTGGTTGCCAACTTTAGTCTTCCTAATTTTATCCAATGTTGCCCTAGTAGAGGAAGCATTCTTTTGAAGACTCTTGATAAGCTCGTTGATTAATGTATCAGAATCCTCGTACACCTGAACTTCTTCAGCAGCGAGTCGATATTCATCTCTAAGAGAATCAAGACTCCTAATAATGACATCCGGCAAGCAGACTTCCTCGCCAAACTCGTTTTTGAGCGCTTTCATTATAGTTATCGAGGCCTTACTTGAAATTTCCTTTATGGAGTCATCCATCTTTTTGATCTTTAGAAGATCAGCAGCCCTTTCTTTGACTCCTGTTTCAGAAGAACCAAGTAAAATTTCTAAGACGCTTAAAGCTTCAAAGTTACCAGGATTGATCTTTAACAACATCTCTATCAGTTCGACTTTAATAAAATCTGTAATTTCAGATGTTGGATTAATTATTAAACTCGTTAAAGCAGTAATTGCATATGAGGACGGTGCTTGCCGTATTACTTCCTTGGCATCGTCACTATAATATCTATTGAGTATGTATATATTCTCCTTGTCGTCATAATAACTGGAATAATAATGTGCCCAAATTTGAGCTATTTCTGCAATTAAACGTTTCTCCTCTCTAAAGCCTTTGAACTCAGAGATTGCTGCTCCAGCCAAAAAATAAGCTCTATGGCTATAGAATTGACCGCATGAATCATCGAAACTAGCTAACTTAGCCGTCAACTCATCTTTGTATCGGTTATCAATTCTCTCCTGCCCAATCCAGAGTAGAATAACCTCTTTCCACTGAATTTCAAAGATTCGATACTTCTTACCTTTTACTGGCTTATTTTCATGGTTATGAGGCAAAAAATAATCCCAGTCATCGATCGCCAACGCTGCAAAATATTCCTGAAATGTAGGATGAAAGAAGGCATATACATCTTCAAGAGGATTCTCTTCTGCAACACCAATGCGATTAAGCCATCCAAGTTGGAGAGCCAGATAGAATAGGGAGTCTTCATCATTAGCATCGCCTAGAAACTGATTGACAAACCTTTCACGTAGCCGAAAGCGAGAAGATTTTTGATCAATGGCTTCTTTAGCCAGTTCTCCCAAGGCGCGGTTCAATTCTGAGCGTTTTGCCAAATTCAATTTTACTGGAACCTTACCTTTGTTCCATTCATAAAATGTATCCACAAACCACTCATACAGTCCAGCTTTCGTTTCTGGGAGTTCTCCTTGTCTGAGTTGCCAACTATAACAAAGCAACGTCAGCCGCAATGGATTTTTCACCATATCCCGAATGCGTTCTTTACCAGGTTGTTCTAAAGCTGATTTAAGCTTTAGCTGGAGTTCTGATTCAGTTGCAAACCATTTATCGATGAACTGATGCACCTCGCCTGGGTAATCAAAATCTAGGTTTCGGTATACATCAAAGCAGCGATCGAGCGCATTCTTTCCCGCATCCCACACATTTAACCGACAGGTCAACACCACGCGCACATTCTGCAACCACCCTTCACTAATCTGAGTTGCAACCTGATGGAGCGCATCAGCAACTGTCATTTCATCTACCCCATCCAGCAACAACCAGACTTTTCCGGTTTTCAACAGTTGATTCAGTTTATCCCGACAGTGTTGTGAAACTTCCAGTTCCTGAGTCACAGTTTTCAGCCAATTGTTCAGCAGGTACTCTCCTAGCGACTTTTCACCTAGTGCTGTAAGCGGAATCCAGATAGGAATACCATCAGTTTTCTCTAGAATCCAGTCCCCAATTTTCTGAAGCTGTGTTGTTTTTCCGGCTCCTGGCTCACCAATAATTGCAATACGCTTTCCCTGACTGTTGTTGCTTTGCCGTTGCCGAAGCACTTGTTCAAAAAAATCATCCTGACTGATGGGTGTAATTTTCTCCTCATACAGTTCCGAGCCTTGTGCTGGAAAACCCCTGTCACAGCGATGCTTTGTTTTCTGCGATCGTTCCACCAAACCCAGCGGCACAAACATATCATTCAGTTGAAAGCGAACTCCATTACCCCTTGTTAAGACATTCGTAGTTAAATCTTTCCAGTGCTTCAATGACCCGCGACAAACTTCCTGCCAGTCGATTTCTTGTTCTAGGCTGACTGACGAAGCTGAAATTAGTCCTTCTCCAGCGAAGTTTGCTTCTAAAATTTTTTCAACTTTAAGTACTTTATCAATTTGCTCAAAACCATTAACCTGCTTGACGATGCCGACACGATCCAAAATATCTTTTTTAGTGTCGAAACTAAACTTGCCTTGAATAATGTTATTAACTTTCTTAACTTCTAAAGCTGAGTAAGGAGAAGACCGCTTATCTTTCAAAATAAAGACAATTAGTCGATCGAACCTTAAATAATGTTTCTCTTTAATGAATTGCTCTAAAGTGTCTGTAATCTTTTTCATTCCAGCAGTGGCCGTAACTTGAATGGAAATTCTCGACGTTTCGTCGAATAAGTCAATGCCAGGATAATTGTTATTACCCTCAACATCGTTGATATTTCTCAATTCCCAACCGTATACTTCATTGAGTAAAGGTATTAGTATTGTTTCAGACGCTTTGTTGAGATCTGTCTTGCCTAATGACGCTTCACACCCAATCTGGAACTCGAAGCGAGACATCAGTTCAGTGATACGTTTTAGTGAAATTTCGCGTCTCATCAATTGCCTCAATCTAAAATACTTTCTGGAAGCTTGCTACGCCGCGAAATTGAACAGTGCCATCTTTTTCCTGCTTACAGTAAGTATTTTAGCTATTTCAAAAAGCGATCGCCCTCCCATCCTCACCTTTCAACCTCAGAACTCGGAATGTTGACCTCAGAACTCGAAGCTTCGCCCTCAGAACTCGGAACTTCACCCTTTTTGCTCGAAGCTTCGCCCTTGAAACTCGAAACTTCACCCTTTTTGCTCCATAAATAAAGCTCAGAACTCGGAACGTTGAGCAAGTTACTTCATCCTTCAAGCTCTGAGCCTCAACGACCCCTTGCGGGTAACTCGAAGAGATCGACCTTTCAAGTCAAATCATCCCGCTATTTTCTAAATCACGGCTTACAGGAAGATGGTGGTCATGCCCGCTTTCGGATGCGTTCTTGGAGGCGATCGGCGACATCTGCACTCAGTTCTGCTTCTGGCTCAGTTTGTTCGCGTGTCGCCAACACAGACTCAATCTCAGAAGACGAAGCTTGCCCTAGCTGCTTTATTAATGACTGAAATGCCTGTTGCTGCCGTTCAATATCCGCTTTAGAAACCACCTGAATCGTATGAGCCAACGCTGCCTGACGAGTCAATGCGTAAACAATGTACTGATTCAGCGATACGCCTTCGCACTCAGCGAGATGAGCAAGCTGTTGATGCAACGTTTCAGGGAGTCTCAAGGTTAATCGGCTCATAGCTTTTCTCCTGATGCTAACAGGTTCACAAATTGTACAGGGGTCAAAACAGGCAGCCCTAACGACTCTTTAGCACTTTGAAAATCTCGAATATTAGAGGATGTTTGAAAAGTTGTCGTTCATGGCATCACTCGCCCGTGAATGCAATTCCGGGCTAGCAGAGCAAAACCCGTTTAAACGGGTTGGAACCAATCACGACAAGCGCTTCAGTCCCTTTAGTGGACTTTCCCTGATAGACCGTGATTTTGAATCACGGGCGGAATGGCAGCGAAGCGAAGCAACTTTTTATACTTTTCAAACATCCTCTTAGACGTAACCACGATCGCGCCTGCATTCATCGCACAATCAACGACCAAATCGTCACCTGCATCTGGAGAAGTCCGGTCGCCAAGAGAAATAAATATTCGTGTATTGAGCAAGCGAAGCTCAGAACTCGGAACGTTGAGCAAATTACTTTATCCTTCAAGCTCTGAGCCTCGACGACCCCTTGCGGGTAACTCGAAGAGATCGCTCCATACACTCAAGTCACCTATCTTTTTGCATCACCGCTTACAGCAAAATGGCGGCCCGATCGGCTAAATCCGATCGCTCTCCTTTTAATAAAGTGATGTGACCTGCGATCGCTTCTTCTTTAAATCGCTCCACCACGTAAGTCAAGCCATTGCTGGCAGCGTCTACATAAGGATTGTCAATCTGATCAGGGTCGCCCGTGAGAATTACCTTCGTCCCTTCGCCAGCGCGGGTCAAAATCGTTTTGACTTCATGAGGAGTCAGATTTTGCGCCTCATCGACAATGAGAAACTGATTGGGCATTGTCCGACCGCGAATGTAAGTCAGAGGCTCGATTTGTAGCAGTCCACGTTCGATCAGTTCTTCGTGGCCGCGTCGCCAGTGGCTCGGTTTGCCAGACGGATCTTGAGTGCCAAAAATCAGATCGAAATTGTCGTAGAGCGGCTGCATCCAGGGATTCAATTTTTCGTCAATGTCTCCTGGCAGATAGCCCAAGTCCTTCCCCATCGGCACCACAGGTCTAGAGATCACCAGCCGACTGTAGATTCTCTCATCCGCAACTTTTTGCAGACCCGCGGCGATCGCCAACAAGGTTTTCCCTGTGCCAGCCTTACCGACCAGCGTCACCAGAGAAACTGAGTCGCGTAGCAGCAAATCGAGGGCAAAGTTTTGTTCACGGTTGCGGGGGTTGATTCGAGAAATGCCAGAGCGAGGCATCTTAGCGATCGGCACCACTTTGCCACTTTTCCCCTCGATCGTCGCTAAAGCGGTATGGTTCGGTCGAGCCGCATCGATTAGCGTCAACGCCTGATTAGGAAAAAACGGTTGAGGCAGCCCGATCGCACCCTGTTGAAAGAGGCGATCGATGTCTTCGCCTTCAACCACGACTTCTGTGATACCTGTGTAGAGATCATCGACATCCACTTTGTCGGTTTTGTAGTCTTCGGCAATCAGTCCTAATGCGTCGGCTTTGATGCGTAAATTAATGTCTTTGCTGACCATGACGACAGGACATTCACACTGGCGCATCAGTTCTAACGCGACGGCCAAAATGGCATTGTCAGCCCGATCGCCTTCTAGCTCTGGTGGTAGTTCTTGCAGCGTTTCTCGATGGCACAGCGCTACTTGAATCGAGCCGCCATTGTCGAGAGAAATCCCTTTGGTGAGATGCCCTTTTTGGCGGAGTTCGTCGAGGGTGCGGGAGGCTTGGCGGGCGTTTCGTCCCGTCACTTCGGGCTGTTTTTTGAAGCGGTCTAACTCTTCGATAATCGTGATCGGCAACACGACATCGTTATCCTCGAATCGCAAAATTGCACTGGGGTCGTGAAGCAGGACATTCGTATCGAGGACGAAGGTTTTTTTCATGAAGCACTTCTCAAAAATAAGCGGACAATCTCACAGGAAACGCAGGGAACAGATGGAATCTGCGCTGCATCGGGTCTAATCGCGCCATTTGATCTCAGTGCAGCAGATCTTGAAAGACATCGCACTTAATGACGTTTAGCGATCGTGACACAAAAGCGGGACGATAAAAAATGAGTTTCAGCCTGAGTTTGCAACGATTAGTATGATTCGCTACAAATTCAGAAGATTTTTCTACGTGGGATTCGCAAATAGCTATTTTTTGCAAGTGCCCGTTCCTCACAAGTTTCTCAAATTGTTTTTGTATAACGAGGATGAGTTTACTCAATGAGGTGGACGCAATGTTTCACAAATTATTGGTTGCGGTTGCTCAATCTGAATTTGATCGCCAGATTTTTGAAGAAGCGATCGCCCTTGCAAAATCCAATGATGCGGCTTTGATGTTGTTACACGTTCTCTCTCCCTTTGACGAAGCGTATCCTGGAATTGCGTATCCCGGTATCGCTGGTGTTTACCCTGGCATTCATCAGTCAACGATGCAGGCGTGTCTCGACCAGTGGAAAAAGTTAGAACAAGAGGGCGTAGAATTGCTGCGATCGCTAACCGAAGAAGCCATCCGCGCGGGAGTCAAAGCCGAATTTACTCAGAGCCTTGGCGATCCGGGTCGTGTGATTTGTGAAGCGTCTCGAAATTGGGGAGCTGACTTGATTATGGTGGGCCGTCGAGGTCGCAGCGGATTGGGTGAATTTTTCTTGGGCAGTGTCAGCAATTATGTGCTTCATCATGCCCCTTGTTCAGTTTTGACCGTGCAGAAACCCCTCCCAATTGAGTCTGAAATTCGGCAAGACAAGGCTGTGTTACAAGGTTGACCTGTTTAAGTTCTCCAAAATTGGCAGCTTGAGGGGCAAAAGACTTGAACATCGCAGCGAAAAAACTTGTCAAATTTACGTCAGTTTATTCAATTCAAAACTATCACGTCAAAAATATCATGGAGATGACAGATGTTTGAACGAATCTTAGTCGCATTAGACAATCCCCAACGTAATGAGTCGTTGATTAACGCGGCGATCGTACTGGCAAAAACCACAAACGCAAGATTACTGCTGCTACACGTTTTGCCGGAAGGTCGTCACTCTAATCTTGTTCAGGCAAACGATATCAGCCACGCCGAAGAAAATAATCTGGAATGGCAACGCTGTCAAAAGAGTGACTTAGAAGAACTGCGATCGCTCTACAGAACTGCCAATGCTGCGGGCGTATCTGCTGATATTGCTCAACCACTCGGAGATCCGGGCCAAAAAATCTGTGAACTGGCTCATCAATGGGGCGCTGATTTAATTGTGATGGGCAGAAGAGATGCAATAGACACCCATCAAACTACACTTGGCAGCGTTAGTCGACACGTAGCAGCGAATAGCTTTTGCTCAACGGCGATTATGCAAAATCAATCGTGTGAGGATTTTGTGATGAATACGTCTAAAATGGCTTTTGCAACACAATCCTGAACGAGAGCTTCGGATTAGGTTGAGCAGGATTTAGGCTCGTGATCTAGACTGAAGTGAGCGACCCCTTGCGGGTAACTCGAAGCGACCCCTTGCGGGTAACTCGAAGCGACCCCTTGCGGGTAACTCGAAGCGACC
>NZ_JBJPHS010000189.1:0-7330 GCF_052939495.1 Phormidesmis sp. 146-12
CCAGAATCTAAGGTCTTACGGCGTTATCGCTGTCTAATTTTGTCCGGACTATTGAGTCAAGACACTGAACTTGATAACTGCCTTGAAAGCCCCTAAAGCATTGACAGTCAAACTACTAAATGAAATGTGTTCTGAAGCTGCTGTTCAAGAGTTACTTATAGCGCTGGAAGACGGAGAAAATCTAAATGCTGCACTTGAGGCATTAGGAAGAATTGGCAGTGATCAAGCTATCTGTAAGATTCCTCAAGCAATTAATGGCAAGCCCTCCTCTATTCAATTTTTAGCAATCCGAATCCTAGAACAAGTTGGAAGCAAAGTAGCGATTGGTGGATTACGTGAAATTGCCTTGAATGGAGATTCTAATGTTAAACGTAGGGTAGATAGAGCGTTAAAGAAACTAGGTGCTAAATCTAGAGTTTCATCCCTTTCTCAAAATGCAACAGGTTATAAACTACGTGCAAGCGATTCAGCCACGGCTAAGGAAGTATTACCCATATCGATTCAGCAAAATATCCATCTTTCAGTTCGTAGACTAATTCAAGATTTACGACCTGAAGATCCTGATGAGTGGGAGAAGTTTGTAGAGATGTTAGAAAGACTGGATGACCAAAAACATATTCCTGTCTTGCTTGCTGTCTTAGATGAAGAAAATACTAATGTCTTAGCGACTTTTGCACTTGGTCTTTTAGGATGTGAAAGGGTTGTACCCCAATTGCTTAATGCTCTAAAAGATGAAGAAGAATTCATCCGCGGATTAGCTGTTTTAGCATTGTCAAAAGTAGGAACCTCTTCTGCAATAGAAGGTGTACTCCAAGCACTACAAGCACTAGACGATCCAGACGTTTCTGAAGTGGCAGCCGAGTTACTCATACAGCTTGCTAATGAATCAGCACTACCTGGGCTTTTACAGATTTTAGAGAATGAATGGCTAGACTCTGATTTGCGTGTACGAGCCGCTAAAGCACTGATGACGATAGGAGTTGAAGATGCAATCGAAGGATTGCTTCAAGCGCTTCAAGATCGGAATTTTGAAGTATCTTGTGCAGTGGCTGACATATTGAAAGCAGCAAGGAAAGAAGAACGAGCTTCTCGCGAACTACTTGAAAAGATAAAAGATGGAGACTATTACGTCCGCAGTCAATCAACTATTTCGCTGGGTTATCTTGGTGATGATCGTGCTATTCCGCTGTTAATCGCAGCAATTGATCATGAAGATCCAGACATCCAATGGAAGATTGTACATGTGTTAGGAAGATTCTCAGAGCAGCCCATGTCATCGGCAACTCTACAAGCAGTGTGTGAATTAGCTACACCGAAACTGATTCAACTGATCCTAGGAAGTGGTTTTAATGATGCCAGGGTGGAAGCAATAGAAGCACTTGGTAAGCTCGGAGACCCTCAACTGCTATCTAAGTTTTGGCAATATTCGTCTTCATTTCTAGAATTCTTAAAAGTGATAAAAGCAATCCAAAAGCGCTGCGGGTACTACAACTACGAGATCTTTCAAGCCTACCTAGAAGCACAGAAGAACGATCGACCCACCCACCAAGAGAGCGATCGCTCACAAACCAACTACTACATAGAAAGCAATTACGGCAACCTCAACACGGGAACCGTCAATATCGCAGGTGATCAAATTGGCGTAGAATCATCCACACCCAACGACGATTAGCACAAAGCGCAACTGCAAAGCAACGCTCCTCTCCCGATTCCCTTTGTGATTGACCTTACCCAAGTTCCAGACCATCCCCGCCGAGCCGCCACCTATGCCACCTTCAAACTCCTACAGAACCAGAGAATTCGTTATTATGACACCTATAAACCCGCCAAAACCCAAGGCAAAACCGCAGGCGCTCGTCTCGTCGTCGAAGTAGACACCACCACCGGAACCACCCTCCGCACCTAGTACGAAAGCTACGACAATCAAGGTCGTGTCATCCGCATTCATCCCAAACGCCCGATCGACTTAGGACATCTAGAAATCGACCCCGAAACCGGAAAGGAGGTACATCGATGGTAGACACTCACACCAATCACGCCGAAATCGCATCTCTACATTCGATCGTCCTCGCTTCTTTACAACAACTCCTTGATCGACAAATCACCACCCCTCAATTGGTGCAACTTGCTGAACACTATCAATGGGAATTGCTTGAAAGTCAATTGAGGAGCGATCGCTCCCTCAATGCGCGTCATCTCAAAGAGATCCTTTCAGACATCGTGGCTCAGTGGGAAAGCCGCTCACCCGACAGCCCAGAAGAATTTCCCACAGAATGGATTGATCATTGGCTCACACAACTTCAATCGATACCCATGACGCATATCCCTAATAACCAGCCCACGTTCCACATCACCCACCAAAACGGCAACATCAACACAGGCGACATCACGATTCAAGGTGACATGATTGGGACACAACATCACACAACTGAGAATCTCGACCTCTTAGTAAACGATTTTCAAGCATTCATCCTTAGCTTGCAGCAGAAATACACCGCTGTGACGGATGAAACTGCAATTGCACAAATCATTGATGTCGAAGCAAAACTGATCGAATCGCAGGACAAACTTCGCTGGCAAAACTTCCTCAACCTCAAACGCCTCTGGAACGGAAGCAAAAAAGCAGCGCTCAAAGTCGGAGAACACTTTGTCGAATCAAATCCTTGGGGCAAAGGCGCAATTGCATTCCTGGAAGGCGTGAGCGAAGACGTGAAGTAGAGTCACCACGACAACAGGAGCCAAAATCATGCAAATCACGATCGACCTTCCCGACTCTCTTCACCTCAGCGAAGCCGAACTGCGTACCGAACTCGCAATCGCACTTTTCCAACAAAAAATCCTACTGATTGAGCAAGCTGCCAAAGTCATCGAGATGGATGTCGATGATTTCTATCAACTGCTTGTCGATCGAGAAATCCTAACTGCCCCAAGCGACCCTGACGACGACCCAAACGAACTCATTCTTGCCCATTTGCGAATCTCCTTACAGGACATCAAAGAAGGCAGAGTAAAACCCATTTCTGAACTTTGGGATGGAATTGATGTCTGAGTCTTCTGCCATTGAGATCTTAGTCTCACTTGACTTTCAGGCACAACTTCGCAAACTAGCAAAACGATATCGCAGTATCCGGTCTGATTTACAACCTCTGTTCGACGACCTCGAAACTGTCCCGGCGACCAAATTCCTGGCACATCCTATATTGTCTTCAAAGTCCGTGTCAAA
Organism: Phormidesmis sp. 146-12; assembly: GCF_052939495.1. Lineage (NCBI taxonomy): Bacteria > Bacillati > Cyanobacteriota > Cyanophyceae > Leptolyngbyales > Leptolyngbyaceae > Phormidesmis > Phormidesmis sp. 146-12. The sequence goes on from NZ_JBJPHS010000189.1 coordinate 3,224, forward strand.
AACAGCGACCTTCAAAAAGGTAAAAGTGCGGGCTATCGGGTCATTTACCAACTGAGGGACAAAGTTTGCATTCTTCTGGTCACTCTGTATTCCAAATCGGATGAAACCAACCTTGCAGCCAGCGAGATTCGAGAAATGATCGATCGATTTGACGAACTTAGCAAAGCTCCTGGCTCAGACATCTGAGCAATACAGCTTCCAAAATCTTTCAAGCCTATCTAGAAGTCAAAGCTTATACGATCTCATACTCCAAGAAGCAGGCGAGTAAGGATTCCTGAAGCAAAGAAAAGCTTTGAAAAGGTCGATCGAGACTACGAATCCCCATCTGAAGATCTGCCATTAGAAACACAGCTCTCTCCAATCTCGATCTCCTCCCTCCCTCCTCCCTCCTCCCTCTTCATCCCTCATCTCTCAATCCTTCCCCTAACATGTAAAGATAGACAAACTTTAGATGCTCCCTCTCGGCTTCCGACAATGGCATTCTCTTCGATTACTCGTGCGCTTGGGCGATCGCCCCTCACCACAGAACTTCTTAATAAGTTGGGTCAGCAGCAGTTTCTCAAGCTGAGTGGTCTGGCACGACTGCCCAAAGGATTTGTCGCGTCTACGCTGGCTCAGGCGCAATCTCGTCCCCTCCTCGTCGTCACCGCCACCCTGGAGGAAGCCGGACGCTGGGCTGCCCAACTCGAAGCGATGGGTTGGCAAACGGTACATTTCTACCCCACGTCAGAAACCTCGCCCTACGAATCGTTTGACCCCGAAGCCGAGATGACCTGGGGGCAGTTGCAGACGTTGGCGGATTTAGTGAGGGACGAAACCAAAGAGAATGATGCTCCATCCAAAGCTTCTACTCAATCCTCCTCACGCCTCACGCCTCACGCCTCACTGGCGATCGTCGCCACCGAACGCGCCCTTCAACCCCACCTCCCGCCTGTCGAACTGTTTGCGCCCTACTGTTTGACGTTGGAGCGGGGCAAAGAAATTAATCTGACCACCTTGAGCAATGAGCTGGCTCGACTAGGCTATGAGCGGACAAATCTCGTCGAAACTGAAGGGCAATGGAGCCGGAGGGGAGACATTATTGACGTGTTTCCCGTCGCGGCTGAGTTGCCTGTGCGGTTAGAGCTATTTGGCGACGAGTTGGATCAGATTCGGGAGTTTGATCCGTCTACACAACGATCGCTCGATCGTATTCAAGCGCTTGTTCTCACGCCGACGAGTTTCAGTCCGATCATCCAATCTGCTCTCACGTCTCGCCAAGCGGAAACCTATTTGTCTGCCGAAGATCTGGAGAAATTTGAACAGGGACAGGCGATTCCAGGAATGCGTCGTTTCCTGGGTGTGGCGTTTTCAAAGCCTGCTTCTCTGCTGGACTACTTACCGGACAATACGCTGATCGCTCTGGATGAGCCAGAAATGTGTGAGGCTCACGCCGATCGCTGGTTTGATCACGTCGAAGAACATTGGCAAGAAGTGGGAGCCGTTCAATCTCCAAATTTCCCCAAACTGCATCGCCCCTTTGCCGAAACGCGGTCTGAAGTGGAATGCTTCGATCGCCTCTACTTAAACGAGCTTGCCGAAGAAAAAAATGGCTTGAACTTAGCGAGTCGTCCTGTTCCCGCGGTGCCTCATCAGTTCGGGCGGTTGGCCGAAACGTTGAGAGGAGAGCGCGATCGTGGGTTCTCTACCTGGCTCGTGTCGGCCCAACCGTCGCGATCGGTCGCCCTGCTGCAAGAACACGATTGCCCTGCTCAGTTTGTGCCCAATCCACGGGACTTTTTGGCGATCGACAAACTGCAAACTCAGCATGTGCCCGTTGCCGTCAAATATTCTGGATTGGCGGAGCTAGAAGGCTTTATTTTGCCGACGTTTCGGTTGGTGGTAGTGACCGATCGTGAATTTTTTGGTCAGCATACCCTCACCACTCCCAGTTATGTTCGCAAACGTCGCCGCGCAGCGTCTAAGCAGGTCGATCCCAATAAGCTGCAACCGGGCGATTATGTGGTTCACAAAAATCATGGCGTGGGCAAATTTCTCAAGCTAGAAAGTCTGACGCTCAATCAAGAAACTCGTGAATATTTGGTGCTGCAATATGCCGACGGATTGCTGAGAGTCGCAGCCGATCAACTCAGTGCGCTGTCTCGATTTCGGGGAGCGGGAGATGCAGTGCCCCAACTCAACAAAATGTCGAGCAAAGCCTGGGAAAAAACCAAAGGCAAAGTTCGTAAAGCGATCAAAAAAGTCGCCGTGGATTTGCTGCAACTCTACGCCCAACGTGCCCAACAGCAAGGCTTTTCTTATCCCGCCGACATGCCCTGGCAAGAAGAAATGGAGGATTCGTTTCCCTATCAGCCGACTCCTGACCAGCTTAAAGCGACTCAAGATGTCAAATTGGATATGGAAAGCGATCGCCCAATGGATCGTCTGGTCTGCGGCGATGTGGGCTTTGGCAAAACCGAAGTTGCGATTCGGGCCATCTTCAAAGCTGTGACTGCGGGAAAGCAAGTCGCGTTATTAGCTCCAACCACAATTCTCACTCAACAGCACTATCACACGCTTAAAGAACGATTCGCGCCATACCCGATTCAGATTGGTTTGATGAATCGATTTCGCACCGCTGACGAACGCAAAGATATTCAGCGTCGCCTCGCAACGGGAGAATTAGACATCGTTGTGGGAACGCATCAGCTATTAGGAAAAGGAATTCAAATCAAAGATTTAGGATTGCTAGTCGTAGACGAAGAACAACGGTTTGGCGTTAACCAAAAAGAGAAAATTAAATCACTGCGGACACAGGTTGATGTGCTCACCTTAAGCGCTACGCCGATTCCGAGAACGTTGTACATGGCTCTGTCTGGTGTCCGCGAAATGAGCTTGATTACCACACCGCCGCCTTCTCGCCGTCCGATTAAAACTCATTTGTCCCCTTATGACCCTGAAATGATTCGATCGGCGATTCGGCAAGAACTCGATCGTGGCGGACAGGTCTTCTACGTCGTGCCCAGAGTTGAAGGGATTGAAGAAATTTCAGCGACGATTCGCGAGATGATTCCGGGGGCGAGGATTGCGATCGCACATGGTCAAATGCCCGAAGCCGAACTCGAATCGACGATGCTCACCTTTGGAGACGCGGAAGCCGACATTTTGCTTTGCACCACAATTATCGAATCCGGATTAGACATTCCCAGAGTCAACACAATCTTGATCGAAGATGCTCAAAAATTTGGGCTGTCTCAGCTTTATCAATTGCGCGGTCGCGTCGGACGGGCCGGCATTCAAGCCCACGCCTGGCTGTTTTACCCCAAACAACATCAATTATCTGATGCGGCTCGACAGCGACTCCGCGCCCTCCAAGAATTTACCCAACTGGGATCGGGCTATCAGCTTGCAGTCCGAGATATGGAAATTCGCGGCGTGGGCAATCTGCTGGGAGCCGAACAATCGGGACAAATGGACGCGATCGGCTTCGACCTCTATATGGAAATGCTTGAAGATGCCATCAAAGAAATTCGCGGGCAAGAGATTCCCAAAGTGGACGACACCCAAATCGACCTCAACCTCACCGCCTTTATTCCTGCCGACTACATCCCCGACCTCGATCAAAAGATGGATGCTTACCGATCGGTGGCCTCTGCCCAATCCAAATCCGAACTCACGCAAATTGCCGCCGACTGGAGCGATCGTTACGGCACGATTCCCCCTGCTTCTCTCCAACTGCTGCGCGTCATGGAACTCAAACAAGTCGCCAAAAAACTCGGCTTCTCCCGCATCAAGCCCGAAGGCAAACAGCATGTGATTCTGGAAACGCCAATGGAAGAACCCGCCTGGAATTTATTAAAGGAAAACTTGCCAGAACATCTGCGATCGCGCTTTGTCTTCATGCCGGGTAAAGTCACAGTGCGCGGGTTGGGCATGTTGAGCGCTGACCAGCAGTTGTCAAATCTGATCGATTGGCTGGGTCGAATGCAAGGAGCCTTACCAGAACTCGCTTTGGTGTAGAGACCCTTTCATCAGTCTGCTCTGGTTGAATATAAAAAATCAGCCAATAAATCAACGTGAATTCGATGGAGTTTTCTCGCTTCGTTATTCAGCACTTCTGCCCCCCAA
>NZ_JBJPHS010000190.1:0-7319 GCF_052939495.1 Phormidesmis sp. 146-12
GCGGACTGGAACGGAGCGACAAAAATCTGTTCATGACTCATTTAGGATTGCTATATTTTTCAAACAGATTCTCAGATAAGTTCAACCAAAGCGCTTTTCCATTCGGTGGAGTCCGCCTACCTGGGTAGCTTGCTGAAAGCGATCGCTGGTTCGGCTGGCGACTACTTGATAGCCTAATCGTTCAAACAAGGCTTTGGCGCGATCGTTGCTGTAGGGGACATCCAGACAAATCGATCGACAGCCCAACTCCTGAGCTTCAATTTCGGCATCCTTTAAGACAGCCGTCCCCAATCCTTGACCCTGCCATTCTGGAGCAATGCTGAGACTGAGAATGTAATAGTCATTCAGGGCGACATCTTGTTTGATGCGAGTCAGATCCGCCACATTCATCAAAATTCCGGGGAGCTTTTTGAGCGGTAAGATTCGCGCCATCACGCCCTGCACTTTTTCTTCTGCCTTGCGCTTGACGTTGCCTCGATACGCGATGATTAGCCCAACGGGTTCGTCAGCGACTTCTAACACTTGAGCATGGTCAAAACTAAAGGCGTGTCCTGCAAACCCAAACGCCTGACGGAGGGTTTCTGCTGCCTCCGGTGGCTCAGACGCAAACACATAGCCAAATAGAGCCGGCCCCGACGCAAACATCAAAGGCGCACCCCAATCGACATCGGCAGCGATCGCCGGGCGCAACGTTATATCTTGAAGAGGGACAGTGACACTCATAGACAGGGATTGTAGCAGGCGCGAGAATGCGTGAACTCAAAACATCAAAAACCGCTATAGACTCAGGAAAGCTAGGATTAAAGTAAGTTTTAGTAGACTTGTACTGATATTCATGACTGTTTCTCATCCGGCACCGACTGATCCAGACTCTAACGGCGTTCCCGAACGGTTGATCAAACATGCGGTTCGGTATGCTGACCATCGATCGGTCAATCGTCAAGATCTCACTCCGATGTTACGTCACTATGCGGAGATTAAAGACCAGTATCCTCATGCGATTTTGCTGTATCGAGTCGGCGATTTTTTTGAGACGTTTTTTCAAGATGCGCTAGTCGTCTCGCGTGAGCTAGAAATCGTTCTCACCTCCAAAGATGGCGGCAAAGAAGTGGGGCGCGTTCCGCTGTCGGGCATTCCTCATCATGCGCTCGATCGCTATTGTGCGCTGCTGGTGGAGAAAGGGTACGCGATCGCCGTCTGTGATCAGGTCGAAGACGCTGCGGAAGCTCAGGGCAATCTGGTGCGGCGAGAAATTACGCGGGTCGTCACACCCGGAACGCTGCTCGAAGAAGGCATGTTGAATGCTCGGCGCAATAACTACCTAGCCGCCATTGTGATCGCCGGAAATCATTGGGGACTGGCGTATGCAGACATTTCAACTGGGGAGTTTCAGACGACGCAATCCTCGACGCTCGATCAACTGACTCAGGAATTGATGCGGCTGCAACCTGCGGAAATTTTGTTTCCCACGAATGCGCCTGACCTGGGAGGACTGCTGCGACCGGGAGAAAAATCGGCTCACCTTCCTGACAGTTTGCCGACGCAGTTTTGCTATACCTTTCGTCCCCAGGCTCCCTTTTCCCAGATCGAAGCGAGACAGCGATTGTTGCAGCGGTTTCGGGTGCGATCGCTCGAAGGGTTGGGCTGCGAACATTTGCCTCTAGCCGTTCGCGCTGCTGGCGGCCTGCTGGAATATCTGGAAGACACCCAAAAAGAAACTCAGATTCCCCTTCAGCCGATCTGCACCTATACGCTGACAGAATATCTGACGCTAGACAATCAGACGCGCCGCAATCTGGAGATCACGCAAACCTCGCGAGATGGTACTTTTCATGGGTCGCTGTTGTGGGCGCTCGATCGTACCGTCACGCCGATGGGCAGTCGGGCACTGCGTCGCTGGTTGTTACAGCCGTTGTTAGACGTTGCAGGCATTCGAGCTAGACAGGATACGCTGCAAGAACTGGTCGAAAATGGCACGCTGCGAGAAGCTTTACAAAAGCTGCTGCGACAAATCTATGACCTCGAACGGTTGGCAGGTCGAGCCGGATCGGGGACAGCCAGCCCGCGCGATCTGGTGGGATTAGCCGAGTCATTGGGCAAATTGCCTGATTTAGGAAGGCTGGTAGCAGAGTCGCGATCGCCTTACCTCAAAGCCGTTCAGCAGGTGCCGCCGATTCTCGAACAGTTGGGCAAACATTTACACAGCCGCCTGGTCGAACGTCCACCTCTGGCGCTCAAAGAAGGGGGATTAATTCGCGAAGGCATTGTGCCTCAACTGGATGAAATGCGCCAGCAAGCCGCCGACGATGAAGCGTGGTTGGCCCAACTAGAAGTCTCTGAACGAGAACGCACCAAAATTCCGACGTTGAAAGTGGGATACAGCAAAACGTTTGGTTACTTCATCAGCATTTCTCGCACCAAAGCTGGACAGGTGCCCCCAGAATACGATCGCAAACAAACCCTCGTCAACGAAGAACGCTACATCACCACAGAACTCAAAGAACGAGAAAACCGCATTCTCAACGCCCGTAAAGAATTGGGAGCCTTAGAGTACGAAATTTTTGCGGGACTGCGATCGGAAGTCGGAGAACAAGCCGAACTAATTCGCAAAGTGGCGCGATCGGTGGCTGCCGTCGATGCGCTGGCTGGACTGGCCGAAGTCGCCGTCTACCAGGGCTACTGTCGCCCTCAAATGCTTGAAGGTCGCACCATTCAAATCACAGAAGGCCGTCACCCCGTTGTCGAGCAGTCTCTCCCCGCAGGCTTTTTCGTCCCCAATTCAGCCACTCTGGGCACTGAGTCCTCCCTCCTCCCTCCTCTCTCCTCCCCCGATCTGATCGTTCTCACCGGCCCCAATGCCAGCGGCAAAAGCTGTTATCTGCGTCAGATTGGTCTGATCCAACTCATGGCACAGGTAGGGAGTTTTGTCCCGGCTCAAGCGGCTGAGTTGAGTGTGTGCGATCGCGTTTTCACCCGCGTGGGAGCCGTCGATGATTTGGCAACGGGTCAATCTACCTTTATGGTCGAGATGAACGAAACCGCGAATATTCTCAATCACGCCACGGAGCGATCGCTCGTCCTGCTCGACGAAATTGGACGGGGAACGGCCACCTTTGACGGACTCTCGATCGCCTGGGCCGTTGCCGAACATTTAGCCACTCAAATCCGAGCCAGAACCATCTTCGCCACCCACTACCACGAACTTAACGAGTTAGCTTCCATTTTGCCGAATGTCGCCAACTATCAGGTGACCGTTAAAGAAATGCCCGATCAGATTATCTTTTTGCACAAAGTCCAGCCGGGAGGTGCTGATCGCTCCTATGGCATCGAAGCGGGACGGTTGGCAGGGTTGCCCAGTTCTGTGATTCAACGTGCCCGACAGGTGATGAGCCAAATCGAGAAACACAGCAAGATTGCGATCGGACTTCGCAAAGGACGCAGCGAAAAGCCAACGGTGCCAGAAGATCCAGCCGGACAGCTAGAGATTGGATTATAGAATTAGAAATTTAAATCTCAGTAGAAAGGGACAGGGCGATCGCTTCTGAGTTTCAGAGATTCAGAAAAGGGAGTCCCAAAGCACGATCGATGCAGTGCGATCGAACTCCCAAATCTTCTACAGTTGAATCGTCTTTTTGTCGTGCAATTCCTCCAAGTGAATTAATGAACTATCGCCAATGACCATGTTGAACTTCATTAACGATCGCTGCACTTGATAACCCGACAACACTCGAATGATTTGATATTCAGTCGTTAAATCACTACTGCCATCCCACTTGAGTATTGCCAGTTTCGTTGATGCCACTTCACTCAGTTGGTCAATAAACTCGTCCATTGAATCGATGACATCTGAGAGAATGCCAGACGGCATAAAGATAAACCGCTCTTGCAAATCCAATGTCACCATCACTCGATAGCGTCTAACCGATGAGCAGTGCAACTCAAAGCCAAACGAAACCGAGTCAGGAAAATATCTCCTAACTGCCATGTTTTTATCCTCTCTATTTAATTCAAAGAGGACGGGAACGCTGACGGCTCGATCGTTCTCCAGAGAGATGAAGAGTATGCAGGATCTTGATTCCAACCTTTCAAGATCCCATCGCAAAGCAGACGTAGTACAATCATGAACGCCTCCGAAGTTAGGTCAATTAACTTTGGGTGGAAGTCCTCGGAGATTTGATCTTGCACATCAGATTTCCGGGGCGTGATCTCCACCTGCCGACATCTTACACAAGTTTTTCGTTTTTTTGAATCCTAGAAATCTTAAGTTTAGTGATGTGCTGCTCACCCATTGAGCCGAATAATCTCCCGAACCTGGTCGAGCAATTTTTGGGGTAGTGGCTGCATGGGTCTCTCCTGACGCTGATGTGTGTTATCCGTGGAGAGCGTGAAACTTGATTAGTACATTTGAGTTCTGAGAATCTACTTAGATTTCTCTTGACGAAAACTTTAAGCGTGGCTAATATACGGATAAATTGCTGCATAAGATCCTCACTAGGAGAGCTACACGGAAAGTCCTCTGGATAAGATCCTTCATCAGATTTTATGCCGCGAAGGTTCTAGATAACGCTCTCAAGAGAGACTTATGCGGATAATAGTCTGCATAAGCTCTGAAGTTTCAGTCTAATCAATTGTTAGCAAGCCTGATTTATCTGTGAGGGGGCAACAGCAAGCCTAGCTGTTAGAGGTTAGAGCCAGTTAGTACTGAGTTACTAAACTTTGATATTTGAGATTAACCAAGATCGAAAGCAGATAGTGTAGAACTAGGATAGTGCCTTTGTAACCAAACCTATGATTGAACAAATTTCTTTACTCTTAGCAACGCCTATTGTGAAAGCAGTTTTAGACAAGTTTTATGAGGGGGTTGGATCAAAGTTAGAAGAGAAAGCAGTAGAATTACTACCAGAGAAGGTAAAACAATTAGGACAAACGGTGTGGGAGAAATTGTTGCGTGGTCAACCTGGCACTGGAGAACTTCTAGAAAAGGCAGCAAATGGTTCGACAGAAGATCAGGAAAAACTTACGCAATATCTTCATGAAGCTCTAGAGTCTGACGTTGCTTTAAAGCAAGAAGCACAAAAATTAGCTGAGGAAATTCACCTTCAAATTAATAATGATTTTGGGCAAATGACCCAGATAAATCGAGATAATAGCATCGGTTATCAGACTAGAACAGGCGCTAACAGTACAAACTTTTTTGGAGGCACACATAATCATGGCTGACTGCCGCCGTCGGGAGAGGCACCGGCAAGTTTAAGTACCTTACAGCACAATCGTTCTAAAGAACAGCAGACGTTCTTGAATGATACCAAGCAAGAAATTGAAGGGTGGCTTCAGGATGCGCTTATTAATGCTCGACAGATTAGTCTTGATAAACAATTACAGCCTGAACAAGTCCAGCGTTTTCGAGATATTAAGATTGGATTAAAACTACCTGAAAATTTAGCATCGGATGTATCCATCCTAGATATCTTTGATCGAGTAGAAATTTCAGGTAGGCTGCTTATTCTTGGTGAACCTGGTTCTGGAAAAACCACCACTCTATATCAATTAGCACGAGAACTTATGCATCGTGCTGAATCAGATCCTGTTTATCCAATTCCAGTAGTTCTCAGCTTATCCTCCTGGAAAGTTTCTCGTCAACCAGTAGTAACTTGGTTTGTAGAAGAACTCAAAAAGAGGGGAGTTCGGCAGGATGTTGCTAAAAGCTGGATTGAGGCAAAGCAGATTCTACCGCTTTTAGATGGGTTAGACGATATTGAACCGACAAAGCAAATCAACTATGTTGAGGCAATCAATTTGTGGCAACAAAGCGAGTATCGTCCAAGGTTTATAGTAGTGTGCTGTCGGCGAGAAGAGTATGAAAAGGTAATTAGAGGTCACTGGCAAGAAGAAGAGCATAACCAGACAGACGAAAGACGATTAAAACTCAATGGGGCAGTTCTATTAAAAGAATTAACTGATGAACAAATTCAAACGTATCTTATTGATCTGAATCAGGCAGAATTTTGGTTGAGATTAGAGCAAAATCATATATTGAAAGGTTTAGCAAGAATTCCCTTTTGGCTAAACATAATACTGCTATCTTATGAAGAGATTTCCTTTGATGGACTAGAACAGTCTAATTCAATGGATGAGCATCAGGCTCTACTGATAAGTACTTATGTGGGGCGTATGCTCCATCGAGATTTATTCAGTCAGGCTTACACTGATTGTCAAGTGCCAAATATTGATAAAACTAATTACTGGTTAGCTTACTTAGCAAAGCAAATGCAAACAAGTAAGGAACAGTCATCCGACTTCTTGCTCGAAAACATACAACCTTATTGGTTGTCATCTTTTCCTCAATGGATAGTTTATATATTTCTCTGTGAGATAGTTCATATCTCATTATTTCTTCTTGGAACTGGACTACATGCCATCATATCTGTAGGTATAAAACTAGATACCTTTTCTATTTTGTATACATTAGAAGTCCTAAAAAGTTGCATAAGGCTTGGTTTCTTCTATGGAACTATTGCTGCTCTATTACCAATTCAGGTAACTGAAACAAGCTATTCCCTTTCATCTTTGGTTAAGGTGGCAAGAACAGTTATTCTCACTTTGCTGATATTGACATTAAATACAGTTTTGCTGTCCCCGGAGGAACCCAATATAATCTTCGATGGGTTTGTAAAAAACGGTTTTGTTTATTTGCCAGTCACTATGGGTTTCTTAAGCCTAAGTAGGAAGAGGGTAGAAACAAAGACACAAGCTAATGAAGGTATTCGTAGAACTTTCTATGATGTTGTCTTCATAGGCGCAGTTTCATTCTTAATAACTTGTTTAGGCTTATGGAGTGTCCAGATAAGTCCAGTAGATATTAATCTTAGCCTCTTTGCCTTAAGAGATGGACTGTTTAGTGGAATAGCGGTTGCAATAATTCTTGGCATGTATAAAGGCGGTACAAATATAATTAAGCACTATGCTATTCGTTTTGTACTCTGGATGAGCGGTCATATTCCCTGGAACTATGTGCGCTTTCTTGATTACTGCTCTGAGCGTCTCCTGTTACAACGGATTGGTGGACGATATCGTTTCATTCACCGCTATGTCCAAAAGCACTTTGAAAGTTCGTAGTCAAGCTTGTGTAGAAGAAAGTACATGCCGACTTGCTAACAACCCTGGTGCAGCGGACGGTTGAGAGATCTTGGTTGTGATGCAAAGGTGATCTGCCGCCGCTGACCAGGAACGTTATACAGCTAAATCTTGAGCGAGGACAGTAGCTTAAAAGTTATTTGCGAGTGTTCGGATTTCAAGCTATTGCGGTTTTGTAGTATCAT
>NZ_JBJPHS010000191.1:0-7274 GCF_052939495.1 Phormidesmis sp. 146-12
ATAGCAGATAATTGAGCGCGAGGAATCCAGTCGCGATCGCCAATAATTTCCACACCTGAACGGGTAGACTTCGTAGATTTGGCAACCGACGAGCCGCCGTTAGATAAATCGCCAACAAGCTAAAGGAAACGACAAAGCGAAACCACGTAAGCGTGTAAGCATCCAACGACTGAAGGGCGATCGTGAGCGCGATGGGCAAAACACCCCAAAGAAGTGTCGTCGTCAGCGATAGCCCTAAACCAAGTTGCCAGCGTCCCGAACTGTGATGAAGGGGCATTAGAAGGTTTGGTAGCAGTTTTTCCCTTCAGTACCATACCTTGCATTTCTTAAGCCCGCTCTATACCTAATGTTAGGACTTGGTTAGGACTTGGTTAGGACTTGTTCAAAAAAACTTGAAGCCGTCTCAAAGCACACTTTTTCGGAATTTTCATAAAGTGAGTGTGAGGCAGAACAGCAAAAATTTTGCAACTAAGTAAAAACTTTGTGAACGAAGTTGACGATCGCCGAGCGATATACGCAAAATCACTTAAGTCGAGTTAAAAAAGTTCTATCTCCACGTAGCCACCCTCAAATAGGTCAGGGTTGCCAGCTCACCGCTTTATGACTGACCTGACACCTCGCTACTCTGGTTGATATCCATCACAGAATCAGTTCGGATTGCCCTCCTAACGATTTTCGTATGATGACGGTTGACGATCAATCTGCCTCCTCCCCTACCCTTGGGCAGGTCATCGATCGCATCTTATCCACCGGATACATCACCAGTGCTGATCAAAATTACCTGCGGCGAGCAGTTTTGTCAGAAATACCACTGAGTCAAACAGAGCAAAGTCAAGTCAGACGGTTGACCCTCTGGGAATGGGTCTTGTCAGAGTCATGGAGTAAGCTTTTCAATCAGGTTGCATCACCTTCAACGTAAATAGAGACTTCGGTGTTGAATCATCCCTTAGTGATGGTTGAGTGCCGAGCATTTGGAGGTGTACTTTGGTCAATTTAAGCTGTAAAAATCGCGCCAGTGTCTCAGACACAGTTCCGTTAGACATTGACTCAATGGAGTCGGGAGGATGGTATTCCAAAGGCATTGTTTTGAGCGAGTTGGGCTGGCATGAAGCCGCGATCGACTGCCTTGACAAAGCGTTGGTAACCCATTCAGATAAATCGCGCACCTGGAACTACCGAGGGTATGTGTTGGGCAAGTTGGGGCGCTATGAAGCTGCGATCGCCAGCTACGAACAAACTTTTACGCTCAAATCTGACGACCCCAAAGCCCGATACAACTGCGGACGTGCGCTAGTCAAACTGGGACGCTACGAATCTGCTCTCACTCACTTTAACAAAGCGATCGAACTCGCCCCCGACCGCCCAAAATTTTGGTATCAGCGCGGCAAAATTCTAGCTTTGCTCAACCGTCCCCAGGAGGCACTTGCCAGTTTAGAGCAAGCGATCGCCCTTCAGCCAGAGTTTCCCAAAGCATGGGGGCATCGAGGTCGAATTTTGGGTCAGCTTGGCGCGCATCGGCAGGCGATCGAGAGCATCGATTGGGCACTGCACCTCAACCCGCAAGCGATCAAACTCTGGAATATTCGCGCCTACAGTCTGTGGAAATTAGAACGCTTCTCTGATGCCCTGGAAAGCCTTGAGACCGCCATCAGCGCCAAACTTGATCATCCTCATACGTGGGGAATGCGAGGCGTTGTTTTGGGATCGCTGGGTCGGTTAGAAGAATCGCGATCGAGCTTTGAACGAGCACTCAAGCTTCAGCCTGACGACCCTTATTTGCTGTGTAACCTGGGCATTGTGCTGAGAAGACTGGGGCTATTGCAAACTGCGACTGAGTGCTTTGATCGAGCCGTTGTCGCCCATCCTCAAAACGTTAAAGCCTGGGTCATGCGCGGATTGGCGTTCTGGCAACTCGATCAAATTGAAGCAGCTCTCAAAAGTCTCGATCGGGCTTTGATGCTCCAATCCAACCACGCCAAAATCTGGCAATATCGCGGCAACCTGTTGGACAGCGTGAGACGATATGAAGAAGCGATCGGCAGCTACATTCGCGCCTTGATGCTAGAACCTTACAATCAGCAAGGATGGCTTTCTCTGGGGCTGGCGCTCCAACATGCAGGTCACTACACTGAGGCGATCATCAGCTACGACAAAGCATTAGGAATCGTCCCCAACGACCCGATCGCGTTTTATCAAGAGGCTTGCTGTTACGCCTTGCAAAATAATTCTGATTGGGCATTAGAGCATCTAAGACGAGCCATTAGTTTAGCGCCTCGCTATCGAGAGATTGCTAGGGGCGATCGTAACCTGGACAGTCTGCGCCAAGACTCCCGATTTCAAACACTCCTCTCCCTCAGTTCCGCATCTGCGTCTAATACCAACTCTCTCTGACGTGAATTCGATGAAATCCTTTGCTGCCGTTACAAATCCGGGCAGCCCCCTAAATCCACGTCAGTTCGATGAGAGTGACTCGCTTCGTTGCGATCAGCTTCAGCCCCCTAAATCCCCCAAAATTGGGGGACTTTGACCCAGAGAAAGTTCCAGAGTTCAAAGAAATTATGCTGATTCAAAGTCCCTCAGAATGGGGGATTTAGGGGGCGAATCCCCTGGCAACGAAGCGAAAAAGTTTATCGAACTGACGTTAAATCCCCCACGAGTGAGGGACTTTGAACGAAGAATAGTATCTAATAGTCCCCCAGATTGGGGGGTTGGGGGGCAGAAGCGCTGAAGACCGAAGCGAAAAACTCCCATCGAATTCACGGCTCTGTGAAGCTGCACAAAGAATCGGTCTAACGTCCAAGAATCTACATTTCACGCGCGATCGGCAGCGAAAATCGAAACGTACTCCCTTTACCTAATTCGCTGTCGGCAGTGATAGTGCCTTTTTGCAATTCAACTAAGCGGCGAGAGATGGCTAACCCAATCCCAGTGCCGCCAGATGAGCGATCGCGGGATCGATCCGATCGCCAAAATCGCTCAAACACATGGGGCAAATCTTCGGCTGAAATGCCTTGCCCGGTATCGACGACCGCAATCCAAATTTTGTCTGACTGACTCCAGGCCCGCAGAGTAACCCTGCCATCGGGCGTATAGCGCAACGCATTGCCAATCAGGTTGATGAGAATTTGTTCGACTCGTTCGGGGTCGGCGATCGCCATCGGTAAATTGGTCGGACAGTCCAATCGTAAGATCGTGCCCCCTTCTAACAGTTGGTCAGAAAATCTCAGGACGAGTGCCGCCATCAAAGGACGCAGATACAGCGGTTTTGCGTGGATGGGGAGGTAGCCTGCCTCAGCTTTAGACAGTTCTTGTAGGTCGTTGACGAGCCGATTGAGACGAGTGGTTTCTTTGGCGAGGCGTTGATAGATGTCCGGGGAAGCGTCGATCGTGCCGTCTGCCAGCCCTTCAAGGTAGCCTTCCAGAACGGTGAGCGGCGTTCTCAACTCGTGGGTCAGGTCACCCACCAAATCACGACGGCGTTGTTCGACTCCCTTCAACTCTTCTGCCATGTAGTTAAAGCTTTCTGCCAGCCGATTTAACTCTGGAATTTCATGGGGGGGCACTCGTTCTTCTAGATTGCCGGATGCAAATCGACGGGTGATGTGTTCCATCTGGATCAGCGGTTTGACAATACGTTTTGAAACGAGATAGCTCAATCCTCCGGCTGTCGTCCCGCCGACAATCACTGACCAAAACGCCCCCCGACTCCACGCCGAATCAAACCCATCGACAAGCTGCCGCCGAAAATAGCGAACATCCAACCCCCGTTCTTGCAACTTTTCTAGATGCAGCACAAACAGCCAGGGCGAGTAAAACTTGCCGATCGCCAGTAGGGTGAACAGTCCCACAAACATGACGATCGTATGTGAAAGAAACAGTCTGGCTCGTAGGCCGAGTTTTGCCATACGGGAGGGATGAGGGATGAGGGATGAGGGATGAAGGTCTTTTAGGGAGAGCCGTTGAGGGCTAAATCCTCGAATTTGTAGCCGACCCCGATCACGGTTTTGACAAAGGTGGGATTGGCGGGATCGGGTTCGATTTTTTTTCGTAGGCGGGCAACGTGGGTATCGACAACGCGCTCATCTCCAAAAAAATTGTCGCCCCACAGCTTGTCGATTAGTTGCGTCCGATTCCACACGCGGCCGGGGTAGCTCATAAACGTGGACAATAGATCAAATTCGAGAGTGGTCAGATCGAGGGGTTCTGATTGGTCGTTGAGGTGGCGGGTGGCCGATCGCTGATCCAAGTCAACCATAAAGCTGGCGGTGCGATAGTTTTGGGTTTGTCCGCCCTGACGCAGCGTTCTTCTGAGAAGCGCCCGGACGCGGGCCACCAACTCTTTGGGGCTAAAGGGTTTAACCATATAGTCGTCTGCCCCAGTCGAAAGCCCAATGATGCGATCGAGTTCTTCGCCTCGTGCGGTCAACATCAGAATATACGGATCTTTGCTGCCCGGTTTTTGCCGAATTCGAGCGCAGACTTCTAGACCGTCTAACGCAGGAATCATCAAATCGAGAATAATCAGATCGGGCTTTTGGTCTTGAAAGATCTGAAGGGCCGTCAATCCATCGCGGCAGGTGCGACACGAGAAGCCTTCTTTTTCGAGATAAAGCTGAATCAGTTGGGCGATTTCGGCTTCATCTTCAACAATCAGAATATCCATGCGGGTTATCAGGGGTAGAGATCGAGCAAGCTGTTTGAGATGACGGCTTCAGGCTGGCATTTGAGCCTCTTTCATACTGCCTTGCTAATGGAGATTCATCCAATTTTGAAAATAAGTTTGTCAAATCACAACAATAGCTGCTACATTAGATGAGTTGGAAATAACGCGGGGTAGAGCAGTCTGGTAGCTCGTCGGGCTCATAACCCGAAGGTCCATGGTTCAAATCCATGCCCCGCCACCAAATAAAACAAGAAGCCTTGGTTCTAAAAAGTTCCAGGGCTTTTTGCTATCTATCCTTGGTCTATTCTTTCTTCAGAGAGAAGCTGCGTTCAAACCTGACCAAGAACGAAGCAAGCGAGATTGCCCTGAATCCACAAAAGCAATTCTTTCCTCCCTCATCTCTCCTCGCGCAGCGGATTACCCCCAAAGGGGGAACCGATCATCGAAGTTCTCCCTCCTCCCGAAGGGCCTACGTGCCAGGTTTGGTTCAGGGGCGAAAGTTTGTTCTATCCTGGAAGTCAGTAGTCTGAAAGTGTGTCTGATATGACGGTTCAGTTGCAGCGATCGCTGATTTTAGGTGGTGTCGGTTTGGCTCTGTTGACCTGGTTGCTAGAAATCCTGAGTAGCGTGGGCGACTGGACACCTGCGATCGTGTTGGGCAGTGGAATTGCCTGGTTGTTTCTCAAGTTTCAGTCTAGTTTGACGACTGTCTCTAAAGCAGCAGTTCCCATGAATTTGACAACGGTAAAAACGGCCCTATCAGAAGCCGAAGGGGTGGTCAATCAACTAGCCTCTGAAGTGCAGGATTTGACGATCGACGGTAGCGCCCAACAATTGTCAGAGTTGCGATCGCAGATTCATCAAATTGCGGCTGATTTGCATCGCGATCAGATTCGGTTGGCGGTGATGGGCGGTAAGTCGGTGGGCAAAACCACGCTGACCCAGCTATTAAAAGCGCACTGGGCGGCTAACCTTTCGCAACTGACGCTCGAAGACACACCGGAACTGTTTTCCGCAGAGGGCATCATTGCCGAACAGACTGCCTGGAAGCGGGCCCGATCAGCTGACTTGATCTTATTTATCACCAACGGCGATTTAACAGCAACTGAGTTTCAGGCAATGCAAAAACTGGCAGCCGCTCACAAGCGCATCATTCTAGTTTTTAATAAACAAGATCAGTATTTGCCCGAAGAACAGCAGGCAATTTTGCATCAACTCAGACAGCGATCGCAGGGAATGTTGAGTGATTTAGATGTAGTCGCGATCGCAACTTGCCCACAACCTGTCAAAGTCCGACGACACGAATCAGATGGCACGATTAATGAATGGCTTGAGCAGCGCGGATTTCAAATTGCACCTCTGGTCGATCGGCTCAATGAGATTCTATTACACGAAGGTCAACAGCTTGTATTAGCGAGTTCGCTTGGCAATGCAAAAGAGTTGAGAACTGAAGCCAAAAAAGCCTTGAATCAGGTACGGCGCGATCGGGCTTTACCTGTGATTGATCAGTCCCAATGGATAGTAGCGACGACCACGTTTGCGAATCCTTTTCCCGCATTGGATCTGCTGGCGACGGCGGCAATCAATGTGCAAATGGTGATGGATTTAGGCAGTTTATATCAACAAAAATTCTCCCTCTCTCAGGCAAAAACCGTGGCGAGTACGATGGCGGGCCTAATGATGAAATTGGGATTGGTGGAAGTTTCGACGCAGGCGATCGCGGCCATTCTCAAAACCAATATGGTGACCTATGTGGCGGGGGGCTTGATGCAAGGGGTGAGTGCGGCTTATCTCACTCGGCTGGCTGGCTTGACGCTAATTGAATACTTTGAGGGCGAAGCGGCGGGGGAACCTGTGAAGCGCGACCCCTTTGGGGTCACTCAGAGAGATCGACTCCAACAAATTCTAGAAACCGTCTTTCAGCAAAATCAGAGAATTTCATTCTTACAGATGTTTGTCAAGCAGGCGGTCGATCGACTTAAACCTTCTACACCAGCGCAACCTCCTGCCCCTGTACAACAATTTGATGCTTTACCCAAACCACAAGAAGAACCATTGCAATTAGGTGCCAAGTTAGTGAGTGAACCTGAGCAAGCAGAAAACATTCCTCTAGAGTTACCCGTTGCTCCGCTAGAGTTACCCGTTGCTGAAGAAGTTCTATTGTCTTAATGATGTTAGGTCGGAGGCCAAAGTGAATCTAGAACTAGAGCAAGCGCAAGCAGTTAAAGAGCAACGATTCCTTCTATCTGGAGTGACGTGGGAGCAGTATGAGACGTTGCGATCGCTCCTTGATGAGAGCCATTCTGACCTGCGAATGTTTTATTTAGAAGGAACGATCGAACTGTTTATGCCCTCGCGAGAACACGAAGTCACGGTAAAGGTGCTTGCCCGCTTGTTGGAGCAGTATGGGCTTGAAAAGAATATTAGGCTGTATGGCTATCGCTCAACCACCTACCGAAAACAAGCAAAGCAGCGCGGGTTAGAACCTGACGAGTCTTATGCAGTAGGCACAGAGAAAGAACTTCCTGATATTGCGATTGAGGTGATCATTACCAGTGGGTTGCTCGATAAGTTAGAGATTTATCGTGGGCTAGAAGTGCCTGAAGTGTGG
>NZ_JBJPHS010000192.1:0-7156 GCF_052939495.1 Phormidesmis sp. 146-12
CAACTGGTTTGCTGACTGTTGTTACTGTACTCCATAAACCTGAAATGTGCTGTAGTTTTCCGTTTGCTGTGTGAATACTCCATCCACTGAAATCGGTAGATACCCAAATGAAAGCAACAGTCTTTCGAGCAATTCAACGGCACTTCCGTTATCTCCATGTTGCAGCAAAGGGAGCGTTACTGTTTTCGTTTGATTTTGTGCTTGCATGATGTGATCCTAATAGGTTTAATTTCGGAGTTCCTTGAGAAGGAATACCCTTACTTTGCAAGATCTTCTGAGTTGATAACAGGCAAGTTAACGCTTTTACAGAACAACTTATCTGGTACAATCAAGGCGAGCAGAGCACAGACCGGAAAAATTATTCCTTGGAGTGTGATTGAGGCACATGAAACTGCTGAAAAGCCTGACTTTTCTGGGATGGGTGTTCACTAGCATGATGCTGATAGTTTTGCTAGGTCTCAACCCAGCGACAGCAATTTCGGATACGGTAGCTCTGGATCAAACTGTTATGGCTACAATGCAAGGAGATGCTGAACAGTTGATGCGACAGGGGCGTAGCTTCTATCAATCTGAGCAATTTACTCAAGCACTGGCAGCTTGGCAGAAAGCAGCGATCGCTTATCAGCAGCGAAGTGAAGCTTTGAACCAAGCATTAAGTCTAAGCTATGTGTGCGTAGCGTATCAGAAATTAGGAAATTGGGCTGAAGCAACGACTGCGATCGCACAAAGTCTAGATCTCTTACAAAGCAATCCAAAGCGCACACCTGAGCGCGATCGCATTCTTGCACAAGTTCTAAATACTCAAGGAAATCTAAAATTTGCTCAAGGTCAGGCAGAGCAGGCATTAGAACATTGGCAGCGTTCAGCCAAGCTCTATGCTCAAGTTAAAGACGAAAATAAGCGCATTGGTAGCTTAATCAACCAAGCTCAAGCACAACAATCGCTAGGACTCTTTCTACGATCGCGGCAAACCCTAACCCAAGTAGAAAAAACTCTGCAAACGCAATCTGATTCTGCACTCAAAGCAATAGGATTGAGAAGCTTAGGAAACGTTTTGTTATTACTAGGAGATACTCAAAATGCTGAACGAGTTTTGCAGCAGAGTTTAGCAACATCAGGCAATGAGGAGATCAGTGCAACACTGATGAGCTTAGGTAACCTAGCGAGAGCCAAACAAGACCGACCAGCCGCACTCAAGTTTTATCAACAGGCTGCTGAGCGATCGAACACATTAATCAAGACACAAGCCCAACTCAATCAACTTAGAGTACTAATAGAACAAGGGCAGAAAGCAGAAGCACGATTGCCTACGGCAACAGCGAAGCTCACGCTGATCAATACCATCCCAGCCCAACTGGATCAGCTTGCTCCCAGTCGATCAGAAATCTATGCTCGAATTAACTTTGCTCAAAGCTTGATGAGGCTCGGAGGTGAAGAAGTCACAGCAGCTAAAGTTTTGGCAATTGGTATTCAGCACGCGAAAGAGTTAGAGGATCAACGTGCAGAAGCTTACACAGTTGGATATTTAGGCAGCATTTACGAGCGCAATCAACAATGGGGAGAGGCTCAGAAGTTTACAGAACAGGCATTACTCATTACTCAAGCAATGAATGCCGCAGATATGGCTTATCAATGGCAATGGCAGCTAGGACGTATTCTCAAAGCACAAGGAAAGCGAAAGGAGGCACTCGGAACTTACACGGCTGCATTTGACACCTTGCAATCTATTCGTAGCGATCTCGTGGGCACGAATCCTGATCTCCAGTTCTCCTTTCGAGAAAGTGTGGAACCTGTATATCGAGAGCTAGTTGATTTGTTGCTGCGTCAAACGCCAGGAGAAGCCAACCTGCAAAAGGCGCGTCAGGTGATTGAATCCCTTCAACTGGCAGAACTAGACAACTTTTTCCGAACGGCTTGTTTAGAGGGGAAAACAGTCGCGATCGACAAAATTGATCAAACCGCAACGGCTGTAATTTATCCGATTATTTTGCCCGATCGAATTGAAATTATTGTGAGCTTGCCTGGTCAATCATTGCGGCAATATACTGCGATCGCGCCTCAACAAACAGTAGAAAGAACATTAGATCAATTGCGACGGGAATTAGAACAACCGTTTGCAAGTCCAGAAGGAAGACGACTCGGACAGCAAGTTTATGATTGGCTGATTCGCCCAATGGCAACAGATTTAAAGCAAAATCAGATCACAAATCTTGCCTTTGTCCTAGATGGAAGACTACGAAATGTGCCAATGGCAGCACTTTATGATGGTAAGCAGTTTTTGATCGAGAACTACAGTGTTGCGCTCACCCCTGGTTTACAGTTGCTCAATCCTCGATCGGTACAACAAGTGAACCTAAAAGCTTTAGTGGCAGGGCTATCACAAGCTCGAAGTGGGTTTTCAGCATTGCCAAATGTTCAACGGGAGCTAGAAGAGATCAAGACTCAAATTCCGAGTCGAGTCTTGTTGAATGAAGCCTTTACAGGTTCTATGTTGCAAAAACAGATTAATGCGTCACCCTTTACGATTGTGCATTTGGCAACACATGGTCAGTTTAGTTCTAATGCAGAAAATACGTTTATTTTGGCTTGGGATCGGCAAATTAAAGTCAATGAGCTTCAGGCATTACTCCGAACTAGAGAAGGGGCGAGTGATGCTGAGATCGAGCTTTTAGTGCTGAGTGCTTGCGAAACGGCTGAAGGCGATCCTCGTGCAGCTTTGGGAATTGCAGGGGTAGCGATTCAAGCAGGGGCGCGGAGTACAGTTGCTTCATTATGGAGCGTGGATGATCAATCAGGAGCGCGGTTGATCAGTCAGTTTTATCGAGAGTTGGCAAATGCGAAAGTGTCCAAAGCGGAGGCATTGAGGCGGGCACAGCTTTCGCTTCTACGAGATAAGAACTATCGACAACCGATTCACTGGGCACCATTTGTTTTGGTTGGAAATTGGTTGTGACAAGCTAACAGCGATCGCGCTTTCCAATTCCGGTTCGATGCGGTGTTACTTTGGGAGCATTCGCTACTAATATCACTGTACCATCAGAATTCATGATCCAGCCTTGTGCTTCTACGATCGAGACTTCAGGTTCTGAGCTTTGAGGATTGTTCCTCTGTGGAGTTGCGCTTGAGACAGGTTGTACAGAGTCTTCGATATCTTGCCAAAGTGTATCAGCAACGATCGGATCATTTGGATTGGTGGGTAATCCGCCGCGTCCAGTATTTACAAAGCTTGCTGTTTGATTGCTTCCTGGATTGCAGCCTTGAGCAAGTGGAGGAGCAGCAAAGGTATTCGGTAAATTGATGGTGCCTTCTTCGGGTTGTACATCCGGTTGTTGAATCGCGATCGTTCCTGCAACTCCCAATTCTGAACTGGCGGTAATGTCGCTTAAAGGAGTGGGCTGCGATCGCGCTTCAATTCCAAAAATACCTTGAGCATTGATGCGAACATTGCCGCCCCGTCCTGCTACAGCATTGGCTTGAATATCACTATTTTCTTGGGGAGCCGCGATCGCAAAAGCTGTATTGATGTCAATGTTACCACCATTACCACTACCGAGCGCAGAGGTTGTAATTTGGCTATTGCGGCGCAACACCAATGTATCGCTCACCTGTATGTCTAGGTTTCCCCCTTCACCAGAACGGGTGGCAGCAGTGATACTCCCCTGATCCTCTAAAATAACGGAGCGAGCATTGATTCGCAACGTTCCTGCATTCCCAGTTCCGGGATGTTCCACTCCAGCAACACCGCCATTGCTAACTCTGAGTTGACCCGTGTTAATTGTTACGTTTCCAGAAGCACCAGTCGGTACTAGAGGCGTTCCGAATACTCGTCGTGAAGATTCAGGCAAACTTACGGCAGACGCACTGATACGACTAGGGAGCGGAGTTCCTTTTCCAGTAATCTCAATTGACTCGATCGCATTAATCAAAACATTCCCTCCCTGACCCCTAGCAAAATTATCAGAAGTCACAATTCCTCCATTCCGAATCACTAATTTAGGGGTAGTGACAATGACGCTTCCAGCATTTCCGTCCGCTAAAGTGATTGCGGAGATGTTACTCGACACAGGCACACTAGATTCGCCAATGACTTCTATGGATCTTGTTGCTGTTACTCTGACTTCTCCCCCTTGTCCAAGCCCAAAATTTACAGATGCAACACTTCCTCCATTTAGCGCAATCAATTGTCCTGTTGATAGAGTTACATTGCCACTCGCGCCAGAAGCAGTACTGCTTGAGGCGATCAAACTGGTCAATGCGGTCGAGATTGGAGAAAATCCGATAACTTGTGTAGAATCAGGAGCATCGATCGTCAAGTCACCCGCCTGCCCAGAGCCAAAGGAGCGAGTTATGATTCCTGCTCCATCTCGAATGACGATTTGCCGAGCAGAAACTACAATATCAGCACTGTTTCCAGAGCCGATCGTTTGCCCCTCTAAACCGCCATAGAATCCAGTTGTTGGGTTAGGTCCACTGGCTTCTAAAGACTGGGCAGCTTGAACGTTAATCTTTCCACCCTGCTGCTCCCGATTCTGAATTAAAAAGATAGAACTATTGGCAAGGACAATGTTTTTTGCTTGTGCTTGAATGATTCCGCCGCCACTTGCATCTGCCAAAGCTTGTTGAGAGAGCCGAATATCTTGAAACCGATACACACCCGGATAGCTTAATGCAAATCCTTCTCTTGAATTAAGACGAATCCGTTCATCACTGCCTACACTTCCTAACTCAATTCTCCCTTGCTCTGCGGTCAAAGTTCCGCCCTCTAGCTCAATATTTCCCCCAACCAAAGCAAGTGTGTTATCTGGTTGTACCTGTAGACCTGTTTGAGTTCCTCTCGTGATTTGCCGCCGCACCTGAGCCGATAGGTTATATCCATTCCCTTCTACTCGAATTGTTCCTGGATTTTGACCGAACTGCAAACCAATTGGAGTACTAATCGTCAATAATGGTGGTGTTTGTGGGTTTACTGCACTAAACTCATTACCATTGTCGAAAATGATGCTATCTGCTGTGCTGGCAAGAAACGAACCACCAATGTTTAAGCGGGCATTTGCACCAAAGAGGATTCCGCTTGGATTGAGTAGAAATACATTTGCAGTACCATTGGCACGAATTGAGCCATCCATATCAGATCGAATACCTCCGGTAACACGAGTAAAAATATTTTGAATGTCTGCGGCATTGTTGAACGCTGCTTCACCATTCGTTGGAATGGAAAAGCGATCGAAGCTATGAAACAAATTCTGTCCTGTTACTGTCCCACCTGTGATTGAGCAGCTACCAATGCAATCTCCGGTCACTGTAGTCGGAGTTGTACGATCGGGAATGACTTGTGCGATTAGCGCAGAGCGCAACTCCGTAGGAACTGCACCTCGAATAATCAACCCTTCGCAAAGCAGAAAGCAACCAGCCAACCAAAGTGGAGCATCATATCGTTTCATCAGTTGCTTCTCATGAGTATTTACAAGTTGGAAGGAAGTTGCCACATCATAATCGATTTGTCAGCACTGCCACTGACAAGCATTGTTCCTTGAGGCATAAATGCGATCGACCAGATCGGTTTTTGATGTCCCATAACCGTACCTTGCAACTGAGCCGATTGCAAATCCCATAGTTTAATTGCTCGATCGTGTCCTCCAGTTGCCAGAGTTTGCCCATCGGGACTAAACGCAACTGACAGCACTTTATCGTGATGTCCAGCAAAACGGTGAAGTAATCGCCCCGTCTTTATTTCCCACAACGCAGAGGTTTTGTCATGGCTTGCACTCGCTAGAGTATTTCCATCTGGACTAAACGAGATTGAGGTAATTGCTCCTTCATGGGCGGCTAAAGGGAGTTTTACCGCTCCATTCTCCAGTTGCCAGACTGTAATTTTGCCGTCTTCGCTACCACTTGCTAGGAGTTGACTATCAGGGCTAAACGCAACACTTCTGATCTCAGATCTAGAGTGGAAAGTTTGCTGATGCTCGCCTGTCTCCGTCTTCCAGAGCTTCACCGTTTTATCCCAACTGCCACTCGCGATCGCCGTTCCATCAGGGCTAAATGCAACCGAACGCACATCATCGCTATGTCCTGCAATTGTCCGCTGCAATTCGCCACTGTCCAGCTTCCACACCTTAATGCGGCTATCCCAACTACCGCTCACTAAAAACTGTCCATCTCGACTAATTGCTAATGAAACAACTGCATCTCCGTGTCCCTGACTCGAATCTCCTGAGATTGAATGACGCAGTGTTTTATTGGGCAGATCCCAAATGTTGATCGTGCCGTCATAGCTACCACTAACAAGCATTTTTCCATCCGGGCTAATTGCGATCGTATACACCCAAACCGGATGTCCTTTGAAGATGTGAATCGGTTGAGCAGCCAAGGATTGAGCCGAAAGAAGTGATTTAAAATGAGTATGAGTGCTAAGCCAATGCGCGACAATGATTAGTATTAGAGATATTTCTGTTAAAGCGATCGTCGTTTTTCTAGAATTTCGCTTTGGTGTCATAGTCAATGCTCCTGGTCAATGCTCCTGACTTGTGTATTGACGATCGCTATTTAGAACTACTAGTAGTTATTGCAACAGCTTCTTTCTTCTGAGCTTCTTGCTGCTGATTCTGTTCTTCAATCCGCATTCGACTCATGAATAAAATTGCAGTTCCTGTAAGTATCGCCAAACTGATTGGAGTGATATACGTCCAGTGACCCGACATCTTATCCCAGACGTGCCAGATCAGTACAAAAATCACCAAGTAGGTCAGTTGATGCAATTTCTTCCAATTTTTCTTGAGGAGCTTCATGCTCCAAGTATTCGACGTGATTGTCATTAAAATGAGAATTAGAAAGCAGACCACTCCTTGAATATAGACCCAGGGTGTTTCGAGATCGAGCAGATCAAGGTCTCTCTGGTTAAGATAAGGATAGCCATGAATGGCAGAAAGAAAAAAGGAAATCAAGCCAATCGATCGACGATGTTTCAGCAACTTCTGAACAACACTCATTTTCTGAGTTTGTGGAAAGTTGACTTTCATCATTGTGGGCATCAACGTCACTGTGTAAAAGATCAAGGCTAAAAAACCCATCAAGCTTGGGAAAGTCACTGGGTCTAATGTCAAATTCCTAAGTACAGGACAAAAGCTTGCAAAAACTAAGCAGGAAAGGGTTTCAT
>NZ_JBJPHS010000193.1:0-6742 GCF_052939495.1 Phormidesmis sp. 146-12
GCAGAAAATGAATGATTTCTTGCAGGTTCTAAGTTTTTTGTCCTGTACTTAGGGTAGTGAGATAGCGTCACATTGAGGCGATTTCCAGCAGAGCTAGGTTTTGTTCCGTAGTGTGCAGCCGTAGATTGAATCAAGTGAGCTAACCTTACGATTGCACGTTCTGATACTAATCCATGAATGGTTTGATGTAACTGATTCAGCCGTTGGGTTAGCGTTACTAAAATCCGAATTGCGACTTCAGGATTTTGCTGAATAGTCATCAACAAAGCTGCTTTTTCAATTAGCAGAACTTCGCAATTCGTCTCCGCCAAAATCGTTGCTGGAGAGACTCCATCGCCAAATAAAGCAGGAGCAGCAAAGATATCTCCAGCCATCAAGATTCTGAGTAGAGTTTCTCTTCCGTTAGTCGATGTTTTCTTAACTTGAAGTTTTCCATTGATTAGAGCATGAAGCTTTGTTGGTAAGCGATCGCCTTCATGCAGCACGATTTCACCTTTCAAATAGCGATGAACTTGCGATTGATGCTGTAAGGTCTGCAATTCCTCTAATGTAAGCTGTTCAAAAAGCGCAACTTTCGTCAAGTGTTCGATCATTGTTTTACCTTAGATTGTCTAATTTTATTGTCTAATTTTATTGTCTGATTTTGCTGAACCTGAGCTACCTCAAAGACTAACACTTGAACTTGAACTAATTTGATAGTAAAGCAACTCCAGTATTTCAGAATCTCATGATGGAGAAACAACATGAACTCAAAGTTAAAAACTCTAGCTCAACTCTATTTAGAAGGTCATCCTGCTGAAATCTCTGCTGAAACTCAGTCCGAATTATCTGATTGGCTAATGGAAGAATTTCAGCAATTGCCTCTAAAACTTCTATTCTCGAACGATCGACGTTATCAATCTGCTGAAGAAGCTTTTGCTGACATTGAGCAAGACCAACTTTGGGTGAGTACTGAGGCTTATGATACCTCAATTTACACAAATCCGTTTTATGGAGCGGTTCTTGCGGCTGTGCATGACTATGAGCATTATTGTTCTAAAAGCGATTGGAGCTTTGAAGGTGAAATCTCAGCGTATCGAGCGATCGCGAACCGCGCCCCAAGTCTAGAAATCCAAAAGATTCTTTATGCTCAAATCGTCCTCAGAGCCGCAACGCATCTCTATTTAGGACATTTACCAGACCCTAAGATTGTTTTTCCTTAAGTTAATCCATGTCTTCCTGTCCATGCTGCTGCAATCAACTATGTCACATTTGGAGAACAAGCAATGACCTCAATCTCTCAACAATCAGGTTCAGTTGTTGTCAATCTTTTAGAAAAAATTGACTATAGCAAGTCTGGTGTTTCTCGCCAAGTGATCACCAAGGATGCTCATCTCACTTCTGCGCTAGTTTGCATAACTGCTGGAACTACTATCCCTGAGCATTCAGCCTCTCGAACAGTTTGTCTCACAGTTCTAGACGGGCGAGGAGTATTAACATTGATGGGGCAAGAGTTTGTATTAGAAATAGGTGTGTTTGTGAAAATGCTGCCTGATCAACCCCATTCTCTAACTGCGATCGAGAACCTATCATTTCTCCACACTTAGAAGCCTGCATCCTACTGATATTACAGGAATGAATCATGACTAATCATCCAACCTACGAAATTCTCGCGAAGGAAATTGTCTACATCATTGACAATCCCAACTTTGCTCAACCTGTGAGCGAGTTTCTCAACGCAACAGGATACAAATTAGATCACTCTCTCAATGATCCTAGTACTGGATTCCAAGCTTTTGGTTTTACTAGCGTATCCAATAATTCACCTGTTCTAGTCTTTCGAGGAACCAACGAAGCACTTGATGATGTTGCGAACAGCGACTCAAACGGAATTGGATTCGGTCAGTTTGTTGCAAATCGAGATGCGATCGCAGTTTGGCTCACCCGCACAGCACAAACGACTCAGAAAAAACCGGACATCATTGGACATAGTTTAGGAGGTGCGATCGCTCAAGTTACTGCAACCGAACTGATTGATCTAATTGGTGAGGTGGTCACGTTTAGTTCCCCTGGAACCAGTCGCGCGATCGCAGATCAGTTTCTTCAGAAGGGTGGTGAAAATAAAGCGGTTACACACTACATTGTCGATGGTGATGTTGTGAGTTTGGCAGGAGAAGCATTTATTGCTGGAACAGCAATGCTACTATCTTTCACGAACCCAGAGATCAATCCGCTCTACAATTTGGACAAGCATCAGAAAATTGGACGACTGTTAAGTACTTCACCCCCTGGATTCACTCAAACTGAAATTTCAGTCAGAACTCTAAGTCATCCTGCATTTACCTATTTCAACTCCGACTATCTGGAGTTTCTAGTAGCTTACTCTGCCATTAATCCTAGTGTTGCAGAATCGCTGACTTCCAGAGGTAAAGTTGAAGCGCTCAGAAAATCTGGGTTTTCGTTCCAGAAATTCATAATAGACGTATTGGAACGACTCGCTTTAGACCAAGATAATTGGTTAGTTGGTGATGCTCAAAACAACACTGCGAATGGTGCAGCCGGAAATGATACTCTAATCGGTAAAGGTGGCAATGATCAACTTAACGGCGGAGCAGGAAAAGACAAGCTGATTGGTGTTGATCTAAGTGACGATTGTCCAGGATTTCAAGAGCTAGATACTTTAACAGGCGGAGATGCTGCGGATGTGTTTATGTTGGGGAACAAGAAGCATACTTTCTACGCCAGTGGCAACCAGAAAGCATTAGACTATGCGCTGATCACAGATTTTGAAGCTGGAGACCTCATTGAACTTCCTGGGAAGCCAACCGATTATGAGTTGAAGCAAGCTCCTCACGGCTTGCCTGAAGGCATTGCAATTTATCTCAAGGCTCAAGATGAACTGATTGGAATTGTGCAAGGCAAAACCGATTTAGTTCTCGATCGGCAGTCTTTCTGTTTTGTTTAGTCAATCAATCAGTTGTAACTCTGTTTGACACTGCACTTTTTGGAGAAAAAGAAATGAAAGCGATCGCTTCAAAACAACTGCGGGTAGCTCTGCCCATCATAAGCATTGTTGGAGTATTCCTAATTTTTAAGACTTTACTCCCGATCATGCTTCCTGCTGCTGCCTCTTCCCCAGAGGCTATCAAACAACATCATGCAGAAGTAAATCGCCGTTGCTTACAAGTGAGCGGCTTACAAAACCCTCGCGCAGTCGGATCAATCATTACCTTTGGCGATGAAGTTGGGTATGACGCTTTGATTGTGCGAGGGAACTATCCTCAACCTCACATGAGCAATCAAGTCGGACAATCACTCTGCTTATTTAGTCGTAGAACTCGTCAGGCATACGCCAGCGATGCGAGTAGCTTGAGCGGTTCATAAGCTTCTGTATTTTTCAACATTCTCAAAGGACACGAATCATGAAATCGATCGTCAATTCAACAAAGCTATTAATGCCAGTTAGTTTAGTAATCTCAACTGTTGGCTTAACAGCCATCTTTCAACGCCCGATCGCAGCTCAATTCAATCCACAAATCATTCCTCGGATTGAGATCATCAATGGACAACAAAATGACTCTCCGCCCTCCCACCGGCTCACAGTGAGTCGCCCGCAAGACATCGTATTTGTAACTTGCCCAGAGCGCTATGCGCCCAAATTGACTTATCTCCGCAATGTTGAAGCAATTCAATGTCAGCCAACAACATCTGGAGTATTGCCAGGGACACCCGGTCAATCAGTTCAGCAAATTGTTCAATGGGCGAGTAATCACCGCTTCCTCCCGCCGCTTCAACCTGTGCGAAAGCTAGATCAGGGCTATCCTGACTATCGAAGTGTGATTAATTTAGGTCAAAGACCCAATCTATCTGCTTCATACATTTCGTTTGAAATCTTTGCTGATTCAAACGAAATTGTGACAGATCAAACGATCGCTTATGTTGATCACAGTCATCTCCGCCGCCCACTTGCCTTTACCCAGAAAAATGCTGAAGGGTTGCAACTAATTCAACAGGTTTATAGTGAGGCAGTCAAAGATGATTTTGTACGATCGCGCTACATCAAAACGATCAATACAGGTGAAGCAGGAACTCCTCAAGTGAGAGTCTATCGTGGAGAACGCTTTGTGTATCAAGTCTGGAAGGATCGCTCTGTAGCTCAATTGACAGTTTCTCGACTAGAAGACTTTAACAGAATCACTCAGCGATGATTATTCTGATTTCAGCTTTGTTATTTTGGAGTGCGATCGCAGTCACTCAAGCATGGTTAGTCTATCATCGCTGCGATCATACTAGCTATCTCTGGGTTGGACTGAGTATTGTGGGTTTGTTCGTTGCGACTACTGGCTCGATCATAATTGGGATTCTAGCTATTTTTGTGTTTCGATTGGATATATTACAGAATAACCAGCAGGCTGCGATCGCTTTGCTCTTCGTCGTCGCTGCTTTTGGCTTAATCATGATTTTGTCCCAATGGCGCATCCTAAAAGGACGAGTTAACTCAGCCATTTTTCAGGCTGGTTTCAATGTCGTTTTTGGAACCTCAATATGGTTATTTTTGGTTTCAAAAATAGAAGTGCAGCAAGAAATCACACTAGAAATGCTCTCATTCATTCTCCTGTCAGTTTTTCTAGGGATAGGAATCGGAGGCGTGATTCACAAAATCTTGAACTGGTAGCTTAGTCGCAACACCCACAGCTTATTCATCCTCTATCTTGGCATTATATAGCTGTAATGAATTCACTGAGAGATCGGTGCAATCGTTTCGCTTACGATTAGCGCAAAGCGCAACTCCGCAGGAACCGCAAATCGCACCATACATCAGACTAATTCTGAGAAGGCTTGAATTCTTCAAGGCAAACGGCAAGATCCTAGACGTTCGTACATTCTTCAATCACTCGCTTAACTTGAAAGGGTTCGACGGTAAAAGTCTTAGCACTATAGTGGTTAATCACCTCGTTGATCGCCACCTGAACTTCATTTCGACCAGATGCTTCAAATGAGTTCTGCCAAGCCTCTTTTGAGTGCCATTGCGCGTAGTTGACAACCCGCTTTCCATCCTCACTGGCATGGAAACTGGCAGAAATGAACCCAGCATAATTTTTGAAGTACTGTTCAACTTGATCAGCGATCGCATCAATAAATGCCTGTTGCTGTGATGGAGTGACTTCAAATTCAATCAGGACTGTGAAGAATTGATTTTCGTTGATCGTTGGCATTTTATTTCTCCATCAATACAATTGCTAAACTCAACTTTCAAATTCACTTCAAATTCTGCCCCATCAATTTCTGCGATGCCTTGACCTGACAAGATGTAGATCCATTCTTCCTCTCGATCGTGCGAATGATAGACAAACGATTCTTTTCCCGGTGGAACTTTGACGAAGTTTACTCCTGTCCGTTTTAGCCCAACGGTTCGCCCCATCTGTGTGCCGAATAGTTCAGAGTTGGGATTCCAGGGATGCGAGAACGGTTGCAAGGTCGCTGCAATTTGTTCGGCTCGTAAAATTAAAGGATGCTGGCTGGTCATATCGGTTCCCTCAGGGTTGCGAAAAGCGCTAATCGCGCTCCACAGTATATTCACTAAGCTTAGCGCTGTTGCTGTCAGTGATGTCTACTCACGGAGGAGCAACGATACACTGCATGATGACTCGCTCCGATATCGGTAATCCAGCTTCCGATTCTTTCCGCCGAATCTGCTGAAACCCAGGAGTCATTGGGAAGCCCTTAAAAAATCCACTAAGAAGCTTAATTTTTTGGAGTTTGGCAAGCGATATACTTTGGAAGACGGATGACAGTCCTTCGTTAGGGGAGCATTCCATGATTACCCTGCCTGGAGTCACGATCCACAGCAAAATCTATGAGAGCTTGGCAACTCTTGTGTATCGGGGCATTAGAGAGCGGGATAATTGTGCCGTGATTGCCAAAGTTCTCAAGCAGAATTATCCCTCTCTTCAGGAATTAACTCGCTATCGGCAGGAATATGAAATTACCCGTTCCCTCAACATTGAAGGTGTTGTCAAGGCTTACAGCCAGCAAGACTATCAGCGCACGCTGGTGATTCTCTTGGAGGACTTTGGTGGAGAGTCCTTGGAATACTGGATGCGACAGCAATCAGACTTCTGCCCGATGCCTTTGTCGATTTTTTTGGATGTCGCGATCGCCCTGACTGATACTCTGGGCAAACTCCATGCGGCTCACGTCATTCATAAGGACATCCATCCTGGCAACATTGTCTTTAATCCGCATACTGGCGTGGTCAAGCTCATTGATTTTGGCATTGCCACTCGCTTCAGCCGCACGAATCCCACCTTCAAAAATCTGCATCTGCTGGAAGGAACCCCCGCCTATCTTTCCCCAGAACAAACCGGGCGGATGAACCGGAGGCTGGACTATCGCACTGATTTTTATTCATTGGGTGTAACCTTCTATGAACTGTTGACGGGACAGGTGCCGTTTCCCACCCAAGACATCCTGGAGCTAGTTCACTGTCACATTGCTAGACCGCCGATTCCGCCGCATGACTTGAACGCTACGATTCCCACCCCCATTTCCGACCTGATTTTGAAACTGATGGCAAAGAATGCGGAGGATCGCTATCAGAGTGCTTGGGGGATCAAAGCCGATCTCGAACGCTGCGCTCAACAACTGGCAGAAGTGGGTCGAATTGAATCGATGCCAGTGGGACTGCAAGATGTGTCTGAACAGTTGTGCATTCCTCAAAAACTGTATGGACGAGCGGCAGAGATTGAAGCCTTATGGGTGG
>NZ_JBJPHS010000194.1:0-6489 GCF_052939495.1 Phormidesmis sp. 146-12
GCCTTTTTCACCTCAATTCCCTGACAGTCCTGACTGCAAATCTGACGTTGCGGAATCTCTAAACACAACTGCTCATACAGCCACGCCGAAGGCTCAAAGTACCCGTTGGGGGGCAGCGTCTCAATCAAATCATCCATTGAAAGGTCGCGATCGAGGGGCAGTTCTTCAACTTGTGCTTCTTTCTCAGTTAGCCAGAGCATCTCAGACGCTGACACTGAGAGACGATGGTTAAATTGTTGTAAACAACGGTGACACATGAGTGTGACAATCGTTTCCGCTTGAGCAGAAATTTCGAGATAGTTGCCCTGATGGGTGACTTTCAAAACGCCCTGCACGGGAGTCAAAGTGGGCAAGTTAGGCAAAATCTCTTTGAACTCGATCGCCTGGCTGCGCTCAGGAGCTTGGGTCAACCGAGGAATGTAAATCGCTTCCATGAATTGAGGCAATCCTATTAAAAACTAAGATGCCTGCACATTTTCAGCACAGGCAACCATTACATACTTCTATTTTAGGCGTTGCTGAACGAGGTGTTTGACCCACTCCACGATTAAATTTGAGGCTGATCAGGCTGTACAGGACGGACAACTAGACGACGATCGGGTTCTTGCCCTCGGCTAAACGTTTCCAGATCGGGGCTGTCTTTGAGAATGGTGTGAATCTGTCGCCGTTCGGCAGAGGACAGCGATTTGATTTCATACTCTGCGCTAGTTTGTCGAGCCTGTTCAGCAGCCTGTTCAGCAATCTTTAGCAACGCTTGCTGACGGCGTTCTCGATAGCCCGCAAGCTCGATCGTATAGGCACCCTGCAACTCGCCTGTTTGACCCAGATTGAGAATGGAGTTTGCTAGATATTGGATCGAGTCCAACACTGCGCCATCGGTTCCGATTAAAGAATCAACCTGGTCAGTTTGAAGGGCAGACTGGTCGATCGTCAGCCAACAACTCGCCTCGGAAAATGTCTCTCTCATCTGGGTCGTCACAGGTGCTGGAAGACTTGCTAACTTCAAGAATTCTTCTAGCCACTCCTGACCTCTTTGCTGAAGCTGATCGCCCATGTTAAGCCTTCTTTTTACGACCGGGTTCAAATGGTAGATCGTCAGACCCCTTTTCTTTGCTCGTCTTTGCCGCTTCTGCGTCCACAATTTTTTGCAGATTTTCGGGTAGAGGCTCACGCGACAGGACAAAAGTTTGAGCCGTCTGGAAAATGTTGGCGATGACCATGTACATCAACACCCCAGCCGGAAGTGGGAAGAAGAGGAACATGCCAGAGAAGATGATCGGCGTGATTTTGTTGACGGTATCTTGTTGAGGATTGCTGCTCGGCCCACTACTCTGACCTGAGAGCAACTGGTTGATGTATAAACTAACGCCAAAAAAGATCACCATGCCAATGATGTCCCAGTGCAGCGCTCCATCCGGGTCGATCGCGCCTACACGTCCCAGCTTATCGATAAACAAAAATCCTTTATCAGCCGCCAGTCCTGGAACAATCGCTTGAAGGGTGGCATCTCCGGGCTGAAGGGCTTCGATCGTGCCGTCGTCGTTCAGCTTGATTCGCTCTGCACCGTTGGTGACTTTGAACTTTGGCTTGAGATTGCTGTCAGGATACTCAGACACCAGCGCATCAAACGGCTTACCGTCGTTAGTCTGAAACTCAACTTTAGTTTTTTCGCCAACGGCTAACTGAGTGCCACTGGGAGCGATCGCTGCAATCTTTGCATGAACGCCGTCAGCTACAAAAATGTTTTGAGGCGGGGTCACAAAAGCCTGAACCTGCTCCACCTGACCCGTGGGGGTCACCTGAAAGTTGAAAGTGTAGGGCACGTCGGAGAAGGGTGATCCCCGCAGAGTGGCGAATAGCGCAAACAGAACGGGCATCTGTAGCACCACTGGAAAGCAGCCAGCCAGGGGATTACCAAATTCTTTATAAACTGCGCTCATGGCTTCCTGCTGCTTGGCAGGATCGTCCTTGTAGCGCTCTTGAATCTCCTTAACTCGTTTTTGCATGGCAGGCTGAGACACCTTCATGCGGCGCATACTGCGAATCGAGCCAGCACTCAAGGGGTAAAGCGCAAAGCGAATTACCAGCGTTAGTGCCACGATCGCTAAACCGTAGCTGGGCACGATCCCATAGAAAAAGTCTAGGATCGGCAGCATTACGTTGTTGGAAAGAAAGCCTATACCGAAGTCCATTCGCCTTACGTCTACCTAAAGAGAATTCTGAGTTTGCCGAGTTTGATCGAGTTGATGTGGCTCGGCGTGTACGCTAGCTGGCACACCACGTCCCAGTCTAGCCTGTACACCCTATCATTAACCGTCCATAGACAAGCGGAATTCCCTACTTGCCCAGTGCACCACTGGCTTTTTTAGCGCGATCGGACAGCTTATCGTTGATATAGTCGTAGACTTCTCGAAACTTGGGCACCGAGCGAAGCTCTAACCGACTGCCATCTCGCAGCGTCACAACCATATCGCCCCAAGCACCCAACCCACGGGGAACGGTGACGACTTTGACAATCTCGGAATAAATGAGATCGGTACGATCGCGACCCATCCATCCACCTGTGACGGTAATCCGCCGATTTGTAATTCTATACCGCAGCCAGAGCGCTCGGACAACTGAACCGATCGTCAAGGGAATACAGATCACCGTAGTCGCCAACAACAAACCGATAATCAAATCACCGACATGAGGGCCGCCTTCGTAATAAACCTCTTCTTTAATCGCCATTTATCACCTCAGCGTCTACCAACAACTGCTTTAATTCTTGCAGAAATTGGAAGTAATCGCACTTAATCGCGGATTCTCTAACGACGATCACGACTTTCCAGCCGTGAGGGATGAGAGGAAGTAACTGGCGCAAAGCCACTCGAATCTGCCGTTTAATGCGGTTTCGCACAACAGCGTGTTTGCTGACTTTTTTGCTGATGGAGATGCCAATCTGGGAGGGCGACTGCTCATCCTTCTGGCGGGGACGCAGTGCCCTGAGCGCCAGGTTAGCTGAGTTTCGACGCAGACCTCGCTGATAGACAGCCCCAAAGTCTCGCCGTTGTTTGAGTCGATTTGCTTTGGGCAATGCCATCTCAGACCTCGCCCTGCCTCTACAAAAGATTCAGAAATTAACCAGAAACCGAAAGCCGTGCCCGACCTTTTTTTCTTCGAGCCGTGATTACCCGCCGACCGTTGGGGGTTCTCATTCTCGCCCGAAAGCCAGAGACTCTTCTTCTCTTACGGCTGGTTCCTTCTAAAGTGCGTTTGGTCATTGTGGTTGCTCTAGCTAAAGGTAAGTGACTGTCAAAAAGCCACAGTCTACAAATATACCACTTGAAAAAGTGAGTGGGAACTAAAAAGTGAAGCGCTTCGATCGAAACCCTTCACCCTTCAGAAGTTTGAGATGATTTGAGACTAGCTAATGGTGATGATCCAGGTGCCGAGTGATCGCAGCAAAGGTACATCTCCGGGAGACAGCACGTTGCAGTTAAAGTAAAACATGCCGCCGCTGCTAGGGTTTCTGACGTTTGAGAAAATCAGTTCGACGTTGGTGCCTGCGGGGACGGGTTCTTTAGGAAAGACTTCAATCACGTAGTTTTCTTTTGACCACTTGACTTCTTCGATGGCGACTTTTTTGTCGTTGACCATCAGTTCGACATCTTTGGGATCAAACGTGCCCTTAAAGTAGTTGGGATAGTCGATCGCAAACTGAGCGACAGCCACCTTCATCTTGGCGCGGGGAACTCGCAGACGGTAGCGATCCCAGGAGTTAGAGTTTCCACCAAAATCAAGACGGTAGCTCAGTTGGTTTTCGCTCTTGACTCCACTAAAGATTGTCAATCCGGGCAGGCCTTGGGCAAAGGCGACGATCGGCAAAACCGACGTGAGGCAACCTGCGATCGCCAATGTGGAAACGACACGTCGCATCGAAAATCCTCTGAGCAGCATAGGCGTTTTACCTAAAAAACAAGGGTTAGGGGGTTTCATGAGCTTTATCAATATTGACATTAGCAGCAAAAGAGAAGGAATGGCTCAGTGAGGAGCGACGTAAGTCTTGACGAAGAAATCTCTAGAAGGTGCCTGATTGATTTAAGACAAGCAAATTGACTCACCGAGTTCATCTACTTTACAGGTTAGTTCTAACTTTCTAAACTTCTGGCTTGCTGTCACGAAGCATCAGGGCTGAAACGGCGGCGTGAGGGGTGACTTCACCTTGCAAGAGTTGATGAACTTGAGACGAAATCGGGACTGAAATCTTCTGTTGCTCCGCCAGTCGAATGAGCACCTGCGTCGTGTTGACTCCTTCTGCGGTGCCTTCTAACTGAGCCAGAACGTCAGATAACGGTTTGCCCTGCGCTAACCCATAACCTACCTGATAATTTCGGCTCAAGGCACTGTTGCAGGTGGCTAGCAGATCGCCCAAGCCTGATAGTCCATAAAACGTTTCAGCTTTTGCGCCCCAATAGGTGCCGATGCGAATCATTTCGGCGAGTCCGCGAGTGACGAGGGCCGCTTTGGCGTTGGTTCCTAGAGTTAGACCGTCACAGGCTCCGACGGCGATCGCAATCACATTCTTTAACGCGCCCCCCAATTCAACGCCCAGGGGATCGGGATTGGTATAAACGCGAAATCGAGCCGAAGAAAGGGCAGCTTGTACCCGTTCCGCCGCCTGTAAGTCTGAGCTTGCAACCACACTGGCCGCAGGCAAACCTTGTTGAATCTCTTTGGAGAGGTTTGGCCCCGAAAGAATCGCGACAGCGTGAGTAGGAAAAGCAGCTTGCCAGAGTTGCGACGGGAGAAGAGGCAAAGCGACCCCTTGCGGGTAACTCGAAGAGATCGCCGTTCCTGAATTGGCATCCAGTCCTTTGGTCGCTGTGACGAGAAGGGTTTGAGGCGAGAGGGCTGATCGTAGCCCTGAGATCACCTCTCTTACGCCTTTCATCGAAATCGCTGACACAATTACATCGGCGTTCTCGATCGTGGTCTGAAGGTTGCCGCTCTGACGCGACCACACCTCAACTTGATGCCCATTGTCTCTGGCCAGATTCGCCAGCGTCGAACCCCAGGCACCCGCCCCC
Source organism: Phormidesmis sp. 146-12 (assembly GCF_052939495.1). Lineage (NCBI taxonomy): Bacteria > Bacillati > Cyanobacteriota > Cyanophyceae > Leptolyngbyales > Leptolyngbyaceae > Phormidesmis > Phormidesmis sp. 146-12. Next base: position 5,070 of record NZ_JBJPHS010000194.1, read on the forward strand.
ATCACCACAACCTTCAACCGTGCCCCCGTGGGTTGTTTTGCATCAGCGTCCTGACTTGTTCTGCGTGATAAGAACTGCGGGTGAGCGGTGAAGAAACGACTTGCAGAAAGCCGATCGCCGCCCCATATTCCTGCCAGAGATCGAACTGCTCAGGAGTCACAAAGGTCTGAACACCCAAATGTTTCTGGCTCGGTTGGAGGTATTGCCCGATCGTCAGAATGTCACAATCGACCGTTCGCAGATCGCGCATCGTTTGCCGGACTTCTTCATCTGTCTCACCCAGACCGACCATGATCCCAGATTTGGTGTAGGTGTGCGGACTGATTTCGCGGGTGCGTTTGAGCAGGTCGAGCGATCGCGCATAGTCGCCTTGAGGTCGGACTCGCCGATACAACCGAGCGATCGTTTCGGTATTGTGATTGAGAACTTCTGGGTTGGCGTGGAGAATGATAGCCAGCCCGTCCCAATTGCCACAGAGGTCAGGGATGAGAACTTCGATCGTCGTCTGAGGCGAGACGGCCCGAATCCCTTGGATACAGCGCACAAATTGAGCCGCTCCGCCATCTGGCAAGTCATCTCGATTGACAGAAGTAATCACCACATGATTGAGGCGCATTCGTCGCACGGCTTCGGCTAGTCGCGTCGGTTCGGTGGGGTCTAGTGGCTGTGGCTTCTTCTCAAAATCAATGTCGCAATAGGGGCAGGCCCGCGTGCAAGCTGGCCCCATGATTAGAAACGTCGCCGTCCCTGCGTTAAAGCACTCGCCAATGTTGGGGCACGAGGCCTCTTCACAGACCGTGTTGAGCGATAAGTCTCGCAAAATTTCTTTGACGTTGCCGACTCGCTCCCATTGAGGAGCTTTAACCCTTAACCAGTCTGGCTTTACAACCACGCCTGCCTACCCTAAAGTTGTGCATCAATTAGTTTAACAAGTTGTTGGGCAGGATTCTCTGTGTTGGGTCGATCGTGCTACCCTATTATTGACTAACCGGGATGTAGCGCAGCTTGGTAGCGCACCTCGTTCGGGACGAGGGGGTCGTAGGTTCAAATCCTATCATCCCGATTTTTAAAGGCTGTAGTGCTTCAGAGCAATTGGCAGGTCATTGGCCGGGCTGGCTTGTGAACTCCATTTCAATAACCTTTGGACTCATCTACTTGGGGACTGCCCAAATTAATAACCGTAGCGAAAGGTTTCCTCGAATTCACGTTAACAAAGAATTTCTAAGCAGACTTCAAAGCTTTGGGCGTGTGATCAATTGAGCCAAATCACGCAAGCGTCCAGATAAGTTGCACTGAGAAAGTTCATAGCGTCGATATCGAGCTTAGAAACCCACAGCGCCTTCGCGTCCAGGCAATAAATTTTTAATTCGGCGTTGCTGAACAAAGGGATGAATCAAGTGAGTACGGGTATTGACCAATA
>NZ_JBJPHS010000195.1:0-6451 GCF_052939495.1 Phormidesmis sp. 146-12
GCCCCCCAAGCTACCAATTCTGGGAATCTTTCAGATCAGATCGGTTCAAAGTCCCTCACGGGTGGGGAATCTAGGGGGCGTTTCTGGATCTCCAACTCTAGCGAGTCACTGCTGTCGAACTGACGCTGATTAGTTACGATTCCAAAATAGAAGCGGCAGACCGAGCGCAACAGCCCCCACGCCAACGAGTGCCCCAATTCCTGTGTAGACCAGGCTGGAGTAGAGCAGATAGCCACAAACGGCACAAAACAACAGAGGCGTAAATGGATAAAGGGGAACCTTGAAAGGGCGCGGTCTTTGGGGATCTTTTTGTCTCAGGATAAAGAGAGAAATGCCACTTAGCAAAAAGAAAAACCAGAACACCGGGGCGGTATAGTCCACCATTGTCTCAAATTCTTTGCGAGTGACGGTGCCTAATAAGATGAGCAACAGCACGATCGCTGCCTGTACTAGTAGCCCCGTGGTAGGCGTGCCGGAGTGTTCTTTCCAGCGTCCCAAAAAGCCTAATCGCGACATATCACAGCCAACGGCGTAGTTAGTTCTTGCGCCTGTAAAAATTGTGGCATTGGCTGCACCCAGCGTCGAAACGGCAATCAATACGCTGATAAACACTGACCCCACTCCACCAAAGCTATGTTTCATCAAATCCGCTGCCACCGCTTCAGACTGAGCCATTCCTGCAAATCCGAGGCTTCGTAAATAAGCCAGATTGATCAACAAGTAAATGACTGTGATGATCCCAATACTCCAGATCAGCGATCGCACGATGTTGCGTTTTCGATTCTGAATTTCGGCTGAGATGTAGGCGGCTTCGTTCCATCCACCATAGGAGAGCAGCACAAAGAGCATGGCCAGTCCCCAGGTGGGCGTTGATGAAGACGGAGCAGAAACGGGAGCAGACGGAACGGTGGAAATCAGACCCATAAAAACCACCAGCAGCAGACCAAGCACTTTGGCCGCGCTGAGAAGATTTTGAGTCCATTTGCCTTGCTGTAATCCGATGATATTAATCAGAGTGAGCACCACGATCGCACCCGCCGCATACAGCGAAGGAGAATAAGCCCCAAGCTGTAGTAACTGGGAAGCATAGTCCCCAAAAACAAAGGCTAACAGCGCGATCGAGCCAGTTTGCACCACGGTCATTCTGGCCCAGGCAAAGAGAAAGGCGACATTTTGCCCAAACGATCGAGCTAGGTAGTAGTAGGTGCCCCCGACATGGGGATAAGTAGTCGCCAACTCCGCGTAACACAGCGCCCCGACCAGGGAGATTGCCCCGCCTGCCAACCACGACAACAGCAACACCGTCTCATTGGCTGAATTGGAGGCTACCAGAGCGGGGGTTTTAAAGATCCCGGCTCCGATCACGACTCCGACAATGATGGCTACTGCGTCGATTAGAGAGAGGGCAGGTTTGGGGGCTGTGACATCGGTCAGAGCAACTGGAAGCGAAGCATAGTTTTCTTGTCTGCTCACGTTGTATTTACCAGTGAAGGTTGTCTAGCACGATCGTCTAAAACACCAGTCCGGTCAATAGAAAAATTTCATGCAAAAAACCGGGCCTACTGGACTGGCCGAACTCGAATCTTACTCAATGAAACTCATCTTGTTGTCTGACATATTACCTTTTAAGTCACCTGTCTATGGGCTTAGAAGTGCAATGTCGTCCAATTTAGGATAAATGCTGAAAGCATCTCCATGATTAGCATGAAACGAAAATATGACGTGAGAATGACAACTTTTTCTAACGGTGTTGGGATTTCAAAAACGTAGTGGTACAAATGCTTTATAGGATGTGCTCGTCAATACCTCCACAACTCATCTTGTAATGGCTATGCCGATAGCAAAGAGAACCCTGAGTCATAATTCTGACACCAGGATCTCAAAGGTTTTCTATTCCTGCGATGTGCAACTTTAAATTCATGTCCCCGCTTTTTTTAAGAAGGACAGGAGACTCTCAACCTGAAGCGACCTAGCAGAGTCATCCCCCAATTCCCCTTAAAAAGAGAGTTAAAGAAGGCGCACATTGCATGATTTGCTTTGAGGACAGACTGCGATCGATCTTCTACAAAATGATTCCTGCGATCGTTCTCCTCTTGATTCCTTCACAGAGTTAAAGTTTTTACCCTTGGCTCCGGAATACTACGAAGGTGCGCGTAAAAAATAATCGTCACCGGACACTCAAGTTAAGTATTCTCCGGGTTGTAGGTCTTGGTTGTAAACAAAAGAAACATCATAGACATTTCTTAATAAAGCAATCTTCGAGACACTGCATTCGTCACTACTTATTCACAGACGACTCTATTCAGCTACGACTCTATTGAGCAAATTTATTCTTTTAGCAAAACGTCAATGGAAACTTTTGATGCCCTCCCGTTTTTGACGATCGCTGACCAAACCCTTTCTCTCGGTCAGGTGCTTCGCTATCTACAGCTATCCGGCAAACTGGTGCCGCTTATTCAAGAAGTCGTTGCCCAACATGTGACCTACCAGGAAATCGAGGCACGCAAAGATCTGGATGTCGATATCGGTGAGCTAGAACAAGCGATCGTCGATCTGAGAGTTAACCAAAAACTATTAGATGCAGCCGCCTTTCAAAAATGGCTCAACCAGCAGGGCATGGACTACACCACGTTTCAGAGCCGAATGTTTATTAACTTTAAGCTCGAAAAACTCAAAACTCAGATTGCTGAACCCAGCTTGTCTAGCTACTTTACGCATCATCAAGCCCTACTCAATGAGGTCGAGTTGTCCTGTGTGGCGATCGCTGACAAATGTCTCGCCGAACAACTCACTCGTCGGTTGCTGGCTGCTACAGATTTTGAAAAAGTGGTCAAAGAATACGCGCTAGATCATCTAAACAAAGTCTCGATCTGGCGCAAGTCGGTGCGCTATGGTCAACTGCCAGAAAATTTGCGAGAAGCGATCGCCACCTCAGCCGTGGGGGACTCGATCGGGCCGCTGCAACTTGAGGGGCAGTGGTGTCTTTTTCGGATTGAGCAGTTTCATCCGGCGGTTTTAGAAAGTGCTTTAAAGCAAGAGCTACAAGAAAAATTATTTCAGAAGTGGTTGGTAGAGCGAGTCAGTCCTTTGCCTGTGAGTCTGGTGAATGGACTAAAAGCAATGGACTAAACGTGGTGGGTGTGTGCTGAGACAGGGGGTGCTTTTGAGGCGATGCCAGTCGGCATTTTTGCTAACCGTTTGCGTTGCGATCGTGTAGAGGAATTATGAGCTTTTCCAATTCGTCTGTGTTCCTATCGGCTCCTTTTGTAGAGTCCAATCCTTTATTACAAAACACTTTTAGCGATCCGACTCCCTTCAAATCTGCTTCATCGCTGGTATTTGTGGATGCAGGCGTGTCCGATTTTCAAGCGTTGATGGGTGGCGTGCAGGCGGGCGATCTCAAAGCGATATCTGCTAAAGCAGATCGGGTCTTTTTGCTTAATGCAACTCAAGATGGCGTGGCTCAGATTAGTCAAGTGCTGTCTCAATTTCAGGACGTGGCTGCGATTCACATTGTTTCCCACGGGAGCGCGGGCAGGTTGCAGTTGGGATCGACGGATCTGAGTTTGAATACGTTAAGCCGCTACAGTAGTGCGCTGCAACGTTGGAACGCTCACCTGAGTCAAGGTGCGGATGTGTTGCTGTATGGCTGCGATGTGGCACTGGGCGAGACGGGCAATGCTTTTATTCAAACGCTGAGTCACGTCATTGGGGCTGATATTGCGGCTTCTAATAATCGGACGGGTAGCGCAAAGCGCGGCGGAGACTGGAATCTGGAAGTTAAAACGGGTGAGATCGCGGCAAGTTTGGCGTTTGATGCTACGACGATCGCCACCTATGGATATACCTTTGATACCGCCGTTTCTAATAGTCAGGTGAATACGATCGCCACAGGTCTTAATACATTTCTGACAACGCTACAAACGAGACTTGATCAAGTGACGGGTTCACGCCTGCCAGTTTTGGGAACGGGATTAACTCAATCGACGCAGTTTTTTGATCCCACTTTTCGGACAGCGTTGACAACGGGATTGGTTGGAGCCTCTAGCGTTGCAGACATTCAGACTAGAGTGGCTCAAGCGTTTGGCGGAACGGTGACTAGCAATCCTCTGAGTATTACCAATAGCAGTAATTTTACGATCGACCTGCGGGTGAGAAGAGCGATCGCTAACCCCACAGCAACCAGTTTAGATCTGGGCTTGAATATGGGGACAGACGCAGCCCTCAAGTTTCAGAATGCGCTGCAAGTGACTCCGACAGTGGACTATGAGTTTGGGCTAAAGTTTGGGTTAATCAATAATCAGTTCAATCTTGACTTGTCGGATGCTAAAGAAATCGGCATTAATTTTGGGGTTGATTTAAGGAATACGCTCAACAATACAGACGCAAAGTTTGGGTTATTAAATGTCAAAGTTTCAGATGCGGGAACTAATTTTAATGAGTCGTTGGCGATCGACATTCAGACAGAAGGGGCAGGCTTTAAGCTAAGTCCAACTTTGACCGAAAATTCACTCGATGGTACTCAAATCAAGCTTAACTTGAACAGTCAGTCCAGTAATTTTCCAACGCTCAGAACGCAGCTAAATCTCAACTGGGATCTAGAGCCAACGCTTAGTTTCAAAAAGTTTGATGTTAGCTTTAGAGAGATTGCGATCGACCTCTCCAGCCTCAAAAATTTAACCAATCCGATCGCGGCTAAAATCAACGAAATTCTCAAGCCTATTCAACCTGTGTTAGACAGTCTGGGCGAAGGAATTCCGGGCACGACGATTAAACTCATTGATCTACTAGAAGCTGCCTCTCCGCTTGACCTAACAGGGGTTACAGAAGCCGCTTTTCAGAATTTAGACCGCTTTCTAGCAGCCTACGGCAATTTGGATCAACTGGCTACGATCGCACCAACAGGCAGCTACACGATTCTGAATAGTGAAGTCAAACTCAATTTAAGTAATCTTTCTCCCACGATTAGTCGAACAGTTCTACAAAATGCAACGCCGACTAATTTGCTTTCTTCAACGGTAGATTTAGCTCAAATTAATGGGCTGCAAACGGTTGTTCCATTATTCAACAAATTGGGATTGAGCTTACCCATATTATCCGCAAGCGAAGCTTTCAAACTGTGGGTCGGGCAGGACACCGCAAAACTACTTGACCTCGATTTTTCAGTCATTGATATTGATAGCTTTAAGGTGCCTTCTGCGCCCGTTTCTCTTTCTCCAGGCGTAATCATTAGACTCGGTGGCGATGTCGAAATTCAAGGAAACTTAGGGTTTGGCTACAGTGCAAAAGGATTGAGTTTGATGGGTGGCGCGACTCCGATCGCCGGATTTAACCTCAAACCCGGTTCTAACTTAAATCTCAACTTAGGATTAGTGGTCGGCGGCACATTGGGGGCAGAAAATCCAATTTCATCCGCTCCCCTCACGCTCAGAGGCCGTCTCGACTCCAACATTCGCACCGTGGCTCCCAACAGCACATTTAATGGCACATTTGACCGCAGCGGCAAGCTCACACTTCAGGCGATCGGCAGCGGCACAGCAGGCGTAGACGCGACCAAACCAATCGAAAGAACCCTATTCGATCGCACCGTCATCAACTACGATCTTCCGGCTCCAGACGGCACAGACTGGGGATTGGCAACTCGCATTAGCAGCGACGTGTTGCGGTTAAATTTGGGACGATTTGCCAGCGATCGTCAGATTCCAGGACAAATCACCGACAGTTCAGAAATCTTTAAAGTCGAACATGTGGACGCTGACGACAGCATTTCTGGTAGCGAAACTGTGATTGTGTCTGCCTTTGGGCGAACTCAAGAATTTAAAGGAATTCGGCGAATCATCGCGGAAGGCGGCGCGGGAAATGATGTGATTGAGCTTGCCGCAAACGTGTTGGCAGAGTCAGAACTGTGGGGTGATTTTGCGCCCGATGCGCGTTGGGGTGAGTTTACATCTTCAGGAACCGCCATTCGTCCGAGAGTAGGCAGCGAAGGCAACGATCGCCTCTTTACAGGACTGGGACAAACGCGCCTCTATGGTCAGGCTGGCGACGATTTGCTGACCGCCGAAACCACGATCGATTTAGTGAGAACGGGATCTGCTTTTCTCTATGGAGGTGAGGGCGACGACGAGCTTGTGGGCGGTAGTTCCAATGATTTTCTCTATGGTGGGGCGGGTCGAGATGACCTGTTTGGCAACGGTGGACGAGATTTGTTGTATGGCGATCGTACCAGTGAAACTTCGATCAATTTAACCGGATTTGACTCCAACAATTCAGGCGACTTTTTGAGCGGCGGAGAGGGCGATGACGTGCTCTATGGCGAACTGGGTAACGATGTTTTAGAAGGGCGCAACGGTCGCGATATTCTCTATGGCGGTGTGGGCAGTGACTCACTAAGCGGGGGGGCTGGCAGTGATTATTTGTTGGGTGACGAAGGCATCGTTAATTTGACAAC
>NZ_JBJPHS010000196.1:0-6238 GCF_052939495.1 Phormidesmis sp. 146-12
CTTCTATTCTCGCGAATCGCCGACAGTCGCTCCCCCAACCAATAGATGCGCCCCAGCAAAACCAATCGCTTGATGCTACCAAAGGAAACTACACCCAATTAGAAGCTTTGTTGGAGGCAGGGCAATTGAAAGAAGCAGATGAAGAAACTACCAAAAGTATGTACGAAGGTATGGGACAAAAGTTCTATCTTCGAGATCAGGATATACAGCAATTTCCTTGTGCTGACCTGCGCACGATCGATCAACTTTGGGTGAAGTATAGCCATGGCAGGTTTGGCTTTAGCGTCCAGAAGAAAATTTGGCAGAGGTGTGGTAGCCCTAAGAAGTACAATTCACAATGGGAAAAGTTTGGAGTAGAGGTGGGATGGCGAACGAAGGGACCGGCTATCCTCGGAGGAACTTGGAAAAGCGATGCAGAGTTAACTCTTGACATGTCTGCCCCAGTGGGACACTTCCCAGCCACGTTTAGGGTGAGAACGGGAAAAGAGACGGGAGGGTGGAGGGGGAGAGGGGGACATGTGTGGGGGTTCTCTTCTCTCGTGCAAAGACTTGTAGAATGTAGCATTTAACAGCTTCAGGCATTCCCAAAGATTTGTAATAGCATTCTTCTTCCACGAACCATCAGCTTTTCAAGGATTCATTACCTGGTACCAAGGGGTTTGTGCCTGTTTAATCTCGGATCATGGCAAGTTAGGAATTGTAGCAATTTGCCTCAACAAATTCCCTTGCCACCTTATGAATCTCTGAAGAAGTTGCTCATTCATCCCACAGATTCATTTGCCCTGGACTAGTTGTCTGGGGTTTGCCCTTCTTCTTAATTCCCTCAAGCAACCGACTCCTCCAATGCGGCTTCTTTTCCAGTTTCGGCTTTGGTTTATACCTCTGGCAAAACTTGTAGGGCAATGCCCACCCTACTCTTTAGGTCACTACATATTGAGTACACTTCAGGAAATATTTGAGACTTGACGCTATAGGCAGCATCTACATACAATAGTACTATTCACTTGGTCAGGTTCTTGGAGTTTTTATGACTAGAAGAGTTTTCTTTAGCTTTCATTACCAGCAAGATATTTGGCGAGTCAATGTTGTACGAAACCATGCCAAGGTAAAAAGCGGTTATCAGGAAGCTGGTTATTGGGATTGCTCTCTTTGGGAATCAACGAAGAGAACAGGTGAAAACTCACTCAAACAGCTCATTAATTCAGGTTTGCAGAATACCTCTGTTACCGTTGTGCTGATTGGAACTGAGACATCCGAACGTAAGTGGGTCAAATATGAAATTGAGAGAAGTCGCGAACGTGGCAATGGAATGCTAGGAATATACATTCATAACATTAAGGACATAAACGGAACACCTGACTTGAAAGGGAACAATCCTTTTGACAGCTTCACTGTCGAACAGCGCAGCCCGTATACTTATATGTCGAAGACGTATGTTAGTATGTCCCAGGTTTTCCCAACCTATGATTGGGTTTACAACGATGGATACAATAACTTTAGTAAGTGCGTTGAAGATGCAGCGAGGGTTGCAGGTAGGTAATTCTCACCTGTCGTGCTTGATGTACGTGCGTGTTCGATACAAATTGCTTTAGGCAACAACTTCCCAAACTGGATATTCTTCAATGACAGGGCGAGTTTGATCCCGTTCAGTCGTTTGAATAGGAAACCAGAGGGTTCTGGGAGGGCGATTGTTTTGTAAGCGAATTCGATTATGACAGTTTGGACATTCAACGACTCTGTTGGCAAGTTGATCCGGAGAAGTAGGAAAGTAACCGAAGTAGTCAACTTGTGGATCAGAAGTTGTTAAATTAAGGTGCCTTTCCCAATCAACGTGTTCTGGGCGACGATTTCGCGGACGACAATGTGGACAAGGTACTCGAACCGTTTTCCAGAAAGAATCTTTCATAAATTCAGGGTCGTACCAGCCAAAGGTAGGGCGAAGCACTAGAGATAGTAATTTAGCAGGACCTGAAGGCGGAATTCTTGTATCAGGACCAACTGTGAGCGGATCACTATTATTCAAAATTTTGAATAAACGATGAGACTGAGCGGACGTTATTGAGGGTATTGGTAGTTGAGAAGCCCCAATAAGAAGAGGAGTCAAGTCAGGACGAGACTTGTCTAAGACAATATAAGCTTGTCGAATAGATCTGTCTGAGTTACTTCGATGTTTAATCAGAAAGAGTAGCTCGGAGCAAGTCCAGAAGGAATCGAAGTAATCGTCTGACAGAAAAATAACGGCTCTGCTTGTTGATGTTATTTCATGTCCTAGCCGGGCTACACCTTCCCACATCTGCTGAAGCGTAACACACTCTGTCCTGTATGAGTATTCTGCTTCTGGCACTATCCGGACAGTGAGATCAGATGCCTTTGTAAATTTTTGACTCCATGTTTCTACAGCTTTTTGCTGAGTTCCACGAAAGCTTAAAAATACATCGGCAGCATTGTTAAACATCCAATATTGACTTGCTATCGGGCTACTGAAATTATCTGTTCTATCAGGTATAAAACGTTGACCAGAAAGAATAGTAAATAGGTATCGATCAAGCCAAGCTCCTAAAACCTCGTTAGTAAATGCTTCGCCATGAATTGGAGCGAATTGGTTGTAAGCCAATACATTACGAGGCAACGGGGTTCTACTAACAACTACGTACTTGCTCCCCGACTGTTTTGCTCTTTCGTTGAAGGCATGGTAGGCGTGACCAGGTTCAACGGATCCGTCCCAGAGTACTACATCTGAGCTGAACTCTGCTTTTAACGAATCACCACGATTTGCATCGGGACGTGATTCTACCAAATTAATCCCACGCCTATTGCATATAGGCTGAACGTAATGATCCAGGAGCTTCTGTCCTTTGTCATTGTGAACCCTGAAAAAAGAGAGTTTTGTCATATTACTATCTGAATTTTCCCATTTTTCTAACTTAATCAGATAAATCCGCTCTACTTGGATGGTAGTGGCACAACTAGAAGCAAAATTGTGATCAAGAACGTAATCAAATAAGGCAGGTTTGCCCAGGACTTGAGCGTGTTAGGAATTTGTCCGAGGAATTTGGTTGAGTTGTCGGGTTTGAGAAAATTTCCTTTAACTTTCTCGATCCATTCCTGATCTTCAGGAATGATATACCCACTTAAAATTCGGGCTAATCGGTTAAAGTTATCACGAAACTTTCGCTCCAAATACAAGTAGTAAACATCCAGAACACCGAATAGTGCAAAAGCGACAAATGCCAACACAAATAAAACCGCACTTCGATTGGTAAACCCAAAGCCCACTATTGCTGCCCAAACGGTTATTCCAACTTTTTTCACTTCTAATGAATTGTTTGCCATGCGCGTGATCGCATTTTGCAACATCTCGCTTTGCTTGATCAAATATTCCCTATTCTTTTCAACCCAGTCTAAATAGTTAGTTGACATAGTCTTTAAAGCAGCAATAGTTACCCAACTCTAGAATTTTACTGATTGTTTTTGAAGAGCATTTTCTGTAGCTTCAAGTAGCCAATTTGACAGGCTGAGAAATCACAGGCTTCTAAGTACTCAAACGGATGCCATTCATTTTTGGCGATCGACTCCATATAGGTGCCATCCTGTTGAGCCAAATCTGGTTTCAGGTTTGTGACATCAGCATAGTACAGATAGCAGATCTCATTCACCTGAGTTCCCACAATATACTGACCCATCGGCAAAGCCTGAACCCGATAGCCCGTTTCCTCATACACTTCTCTTTTAGCCGCCGCTTCCGGCGATTCCCCCTCCTCTAACGCCCCAGTAACCGGACAGGGAAACAGCCTGAACCTTCCATCCACTTCTCGATTATCAATACAAAGATGCTGCTGGCGAATTAAAACTTCATACTGTTCCGGCTTTTCGCCACTTCTTTTCAAGAGAAACACCGCAACAGAATCCTTACCCTTGCGCTCCAAATACTGAAATCCTCTCGGAGATTCCTTAACTGCAATCCACTGAGCGCTAAAAATAATCCTATCTGCATCCATTGTCCACAGCCCCATCAGTTCTCGATCGCCTTAGATTACATCAGCAAGCACACGATCGCTACTCTTTCCCTTTATTTTCAACGCGATCTCCCCTCTCTCTGTAGGCTAGATTGAGCACCGTCAAGTTCTTGCCTATTAATCATTGGATGAAGTGAGACCCAACTGCAATCGATCGCTCCACTCCTGAGCATCGGCAGCAACCCGCAAACGATCGCTAAAGCAATCTCTAATCATGATCAGAGGATAAAAGATTAGATCCAGGAATTCGAGCTTTATCCTGATAGTGTGATCGCCCAAACTCCCCAACGAGCTAACCGCCGAATCCTTCATCAACCATTACCCCACTGCAAACTCCGTCAGCCGCCGCCCACTCACAGGCTGATACGCCAACACGATCTCCCCCTTCGGCACCCCCAATGCCACCAACTCATTCGCAACCCCCACCTCCGTTCCATCATGCTGAATCCAAATCTTGCCATCAATCAAATCGATATGAATCGTACAACCAAACACCCGTCGTCGATTCTCCCAGCCCACACTGAACAACTGATAGTGATCACGCTCCTCATCAAAAAACACAACCTCCTCAATCTCCCCGTAGGAAGACTTCAACCGACTATGCTCCGTTAAAATTTGCTTAATCCAAACCCGATATTGCTCTAGCTTATCCATTGCACAACCTCCTGCAAATCTGGATCAAAAATCAGCAACTTCACCGCATTCTCCGCAATGCTGATGCGGACGACCTCCTCTGGAAAAAATTCCTCATAGGTGAACAGCGGCACCGCCAGATACAGCACTCGCTCTGGCTGCTTCAACCGCAACGCAATGCGGTAATTAATAAACTGTCCCAGCGCGGCATGAAATTCTGAAACGGTTGAAGGCGCCAGAAAACTCTTCACCTCCACAGCGATAAACTGATTATCCTTCTCCGCCGCCACCAGAGCCTCAGCCGCCAAATCAATCTGCAATTTATACCGCGTCGAAAACTTCAGCGCCAAAGGATCAGCCGTCACCTTCCAGCCATCCTTGATCAACGCAGCCTTCACAACATCATGATAAACATCCCGTGCGGACATATGCCAAATCACTCATCAGTACATTCATTGTATTGTTTATCCCGCAAGGTAAAAGAGGTAATACCTACCCCACACTGCTGGATGCATTATTAACCTTTCCAGGGTCAGTCTAGCTGGGAGTTTGATAAATGGCATAGTCGTTGTCTATTTTGCTGGGGCACATGCTCCCTTTCCACCAACATTTTCTCTAATTCACCAGCAGAATCTTCTGACAGTGGCACTGTTTCCTCGCCCGTATGCAGATTCCCTCGACAAATCGTGCGCCTCGCTTCATTCCGAATAATAAAGTCACCCGTGGGTTGAACGTAGGCAGTCCACTTGTTGCCTACCTTAAACTGAGCAATTTCAGCATCACCTGACCTTTGCTGCTCATAGGTAGTGCCAACGGCTGTCACCAGTCCTGAAAACATCTCCCTGCGCCATTGATCTCTATCCCGTTCAGAGTTTTGAACCGATTCGGCACCGGGGAGGACTGGCTCAGGCAGTTGAATGGAATCAGGGTTCAACTTCAGTACCACGCTGGAACCTTCAGGACGTAGATTAGCTTCAAAAGAACTTCCGATCGGTAGCTTAGGAGTATCCGGTGAGAAAGTGCCAAGGTTCTTGTCGTCGATCTGGACGATCGGGGTGCCGTTATAACGGTAATACTCTGGATGCGATTCCGGCAGTTCAAACTCCCCCACCTGAACACTCACAGACTGATTGCGCCATTGCTTACTGGCAAAGTTCTCCCCAGCAAAGTCATTGTGACGGATACCCAAAACCTTTATTTCATCGAACTGAAATGCCTGAAGCTGTTGACAGACCTCTTCTGTAAATAGGTTGTACGCCAGCGCCCCCACGCCTGAATCCTGCCGCGATTCTGCCCACGTATGATCCGCGGGAGGAATAATTCGCAAATCATCGGGTACACGAAGTTCATCCAGATCGTTAACATTTTTGCCAAACTTCGCCTCCAGCTTTTCAACCAAACGGGGCGGAAGATCTTTGAGCGCAAACTCAATCATCGGTAGCTGCGGATGAATCATCGCATCAAATTGAATGCCCTTCTGCTCCAGAGTTTCCTTCCACCGAATCGCATCCGACCCAAACGGTACACTCAACACTTGACATACTCACCGTCCTAAAGGAGCGGTGATTCTTGACGCTTCGCCGACTGAT
>NZ_JBJPHS010000197.1:0-6074 GCF_052939495.1 Phormidesmis sp. 146-12
CCGCAATGGTCATCTTTTGCCTTAAGCTGTGGTCAACTTATTATTAAAATCACAATTTTGAAATCTATGCCCAGAGCTATCCCAGAAATTCAGATTACTCCGGTCGCTCAGGGACAAAAACCAGAGCTGCCCAGCCCTACAGATTTAAGAGAAGTGCGCGTGGAGGAATTTTTGCAGGCACGATCGCTGGCTCCCAGAACTCAGAAAGCCTACCGTCAAGACTTACAGCAGTTCCTCGACTGGAGCGATCAAAGCTGGGCTGAAATCTCGCCCCGACAGATCGCCCAGTTCAAAGCGCACCTGCTGCGGAAAGATTTAGAAACTGATCAACGAGTGTTATCGGATGCTACCGTGCGACGGGTGTTGGGAACGGTAAAAAATTTCCTGGGTTGGATGACTCGTTCTCGCTACATTTCGATTGATCCCACCACTGAAGTAGGCTTGCCTAAATTGGTAGAACCCGAAGCTCAAAATCTCAATGAGGCAGAAGTTGAACGGATTTATCACGCGATCCGCCAAAGCTCGATGCCAGAACGAAATCTAGCTTTGATTTCAGTTTTACTGCACGGTTTGCGGGCAAATGAAGTTTCTGGACTGAATCGAGAGGATTTTGATGGGCGGCGGCTGAGAATTCAGGTGGCAAAAGCCGATAGCAAAGGATTCGTGCCGCTGACCGAAGCCGCGATCCTCAGTTTGGAAACCTATCTAACGTGGCGACAACAGCAGGGAGACGTGATCCAGTCAATCAGTCCTCTGTTTGTCTCTCATTCTCGACGGAACAAAGGACAGCGGCTCAGTTATGAGGGGATTCGCAAAGTGGTCGATGCGATCGCTCTAGAAACGGGACTGGATTTTCATGCTCATCGCTGTCGGCATACGTTTGCGACAAACTTGGTGCTGAAGGGGATGAATCCCTATCATGTCATGACATTGACGCGCCATCGATCCGTGCAGAGTTTTCGGCGCTACACCAAGGCAGCAGACCAGGCGGCGGCGGAAGCGGCGTTCTATGAAACCACAGGGACTTCGCAGACGCAAGCATCTTCTGGGTTTGAGCCTTCACCCTCTATCTGACTTCAGGCTATCCGTCCGATGAGATGGATACTTGTGAGCAGAGCGATCGACCGTTGCCCATCACCCAACTGGCAAAAAAGCTGATTCAAGCAGGGATGGAGCCGTTTGAAGACTTTGTACCTTGTCTTGATCGTTGCCTGGTGATCGAAGGCGAAAAACACACCAGAGGAGCCGCAAGCTCAGTTGAGAGAAAGGATTGACCCGAAAGAGACATCGGGAAAGGAGCTTTATGAGATGGATGAGGGGATCGGGCAGGCGTTGATTGTGGCGGGGCCGGGAGATGAAGGATCAGTATTTGGGGTGATGATCTTTAAATACTTTTATACTCAACACAATAATGTCAGACAGCTAGACTCAACTTGCGCCTACAGAACTGCACAAATGGCAGCAAAGCTTTGAGGAAGCGAATCGTCACAACATTTTTTGTCCTTGTCGAGAGTGCGATTACGAGTGGATTGCGTCCAAAGCTGAAGCTTGTGTTTGTGGAAGCAAAAGTGTGGAACACATTGTGTGTTGGCAGTTTCCAGATAGTTGAAAAGATCTTGAGGTTTCATGGTGTGATTTTGCAGTTATCCCGAATCAATCCCTTTTATTAGTGAGAAGACAATCGATACATAATGTAGTAGAGGCTATCGCTGTCATTCACGAGCAATACGCATTTCCGTAATTTGGGAAGTGATTTGTTCATTGTAGGAAGACGATTTCAAATGGTTAATCAAGAGTTTCTTCTGGCTCTTCTTAAACGTGGAGATACTATTTCATGGAATAGGTGGAGAAGCGCTAACCCTCAAATTCAAAACCTAGATTTGAGTGGCGTTAATCTGCGAGGTTTGAAACTACCACCGACAACCGTTGTTGGACATGATCCGAAGGACTGTACACGTTTCTGTGCTAACCTTCGTGCCATCGATTTTAGTGGAGCAGATTTAGGAGAAACCCAGCTTGTCGAAGCTGATTTACGACTTGCAAATTTGAAAGGTGCTAAATTTGACAACGCTCTGCTTAATGAAGCAGATTTTAGGGAAGCTGATCTGAGTAAAGTAAATTTCCATAAAGCAAATCTTGATAAAGCAAACTTTAGTAAGGTGAATCTCAGTAAGGCTAATTTGAGTCAAGCAATCCTAAGCGAAGCAAACTTTGATAGCAGCTCGCTAGAAGCAGCTTTTCTTCACACAGCGGACTTAATGAATGCAAACCTTGAGAATGCAAACCTTTATAAGGCAGTTTTAGCTGGTGCATGGCTTAGTGGAGCAAACTTTCGTGGAGCTAACCTCCACGAGGCAAATTTAGTAGCAGTGCAAGCAAGAAAAGCTGATTTTACAGGAGCAATTCTCACAGGAACTTGTCTACAAGATTGGAATATTGGCAGTGAGACCAAACTGGATGGTGTGATATGTGAGTATGTCTATCTGAAATTGGATCAACAAGAACGTCGTCCCAGCAGTGGCATCTTCGCTCCAGGTGAGTTTACTGCTCTATTTCAAAAAGCACTCGAAACCGTTGACCTCATCTTTGCCGATGGCATCGATTGGCAAGCCTTCTTCCAATCCTTTCAAGAATTGCGATCGCAATATGACAACATTTCCATCCAAGCGATCGAGAAGAAAAGCGGCGGTGCATTCGTTATTCGGTTAGAAGTACCAGAAGGAGCAGATAAGGCAGCGATCGAACGGCAAGCGAAAGAACTCTACGAAGTGAAAGTGCAACTTCTAGAAACTCAATATCAGCAACAACTCAAGAATGTAGAAATTGAAGGTTATCGCCGAGAGAATACTAATCTACTAGGAATTGTTAATTTGTTAGGTAGTAGACCAATTAATGCGATCGCAATAGCGGAGAGTCAATTAATGGGAGATCGAAATATTTACATGGGCAGCGGTAATTACAACGAGAATATCGGTGGTGATTACATCCAGGGAAACTACATCAACATGAGCCAAGATCTCGCTCAAGCGGCTCAACAAATTCAAGACCTTCTCCAGCAGCTTCAGAATCAGGGTGTGACGGTTGAAGAGTCTCAGCAACAAGTCGCGACAGACATGGCAAAGCAAGCAGAGAGTAATCCTGCCATGATGGGGAAATTGGTGCTGTGGGGAAAGGCAATGGCAAATAAAGCCAGTGAGACAACGGTGAGTGAGGCCGCGAAAGTGGTCTTTACCTTAGTATTGAAGGCGGCCGGACTTCCACTTCCCTAGAATTTGATTCCCGGTGCTGTAAGGTATGCTGCTACTCATCAACATTTAAGAGATCGAGTGCTAAAGGAGGGTTAAACCATGAAAGTTGAACTGAACCTAGACGAGATTCATTGGCTGAGGTACAACGTGATTCAGTCAGACTTATTCAGTGAAATTGTCTCTTCAGTTGTTTCGTAAGGCAGACCAGACAATTTTGCTCATAAGGACTCACAACAAGACTTGAAGCGTTGCTTGAATCGTTTGTAGTCGTTCTTTCTGGGATTGCTCCAGGTTTAATCCGCTCACCTCTTTTACAAGGCGTTCGATCTGAGCTAACTTCTTATCGACAGCACTTTCAGACAGCCCCACCTCAGGCGGCTTTTCATACTGGCTAATCGCTTTTCGCAATTGGCTAAACGAGGTTTCATAAACGGGTAAGTAAGCTTCTGACGATAAAGGCAACTGTCCCGCTAACAAACCAGAAAACGCGATCGGTCTTGGAAGACGACAGACTTGCTCTAACTTACTCACTCCTAACTCTAAAACTCCAGCAATGCCATCGACATAAGAAGCCAAAAAGCTTTCTACAACATCATGTTGCAGGCGTTCTCCCATTTGCTTTACTTGGATTTGAATCTCTTCAGAAATCTCGCTGCCGTTTCTCAACTCCTCCACAAGCTCAAGAAACTCGTCTAATCCTTTAGTGACCCGTCGGTATGACCAAACCTGCCGAGCCGTGATTGAGTCCCCATTCGATCGCTTGATCTCACCCCCATTAATAAAGTCAGTTAAATTGCGATAGCCCAACTTTTCATAGAGCTGATGCTGATCGATGAAGTTTAGCCGAGTGCCGATCGCGTAAGCATAAATCGTACTTTGCGCTTGAGCGGTTTGAATGGCTCTGTCGATTTGTCCTTGATAAGAAGCAATCTGACCCAAAAGCTCATCCAGGGATTGGGCTGATTGGGGACGGCAAACTTCTAAGGCCCTCAACCAATTCCCTCGATCTTCTAAATTGATGCGATCAAGATTAAGAATTGGCTCCAATCGGACAACAGGTTTAGATTCAGTCGGAAGCGGAGACCCCAACGGACTGCGCTGCATTCGGGCGCGAGCAGATTTAGCGGGCATGACTCACCTCCAGTCCTGCACATCGTTGCTGTTCCAAATAGTCTGCAAGCTTTTGAAATGGCTCAATGTGCTTATTTTCGACTCCGGGATATTCATAGATTGGTACGCCTGCTTCCGACAATTCAGCATAGAGCGTCAGGTCATTTACGGGTGGAGCAACCCAGATGGGAGCCTGTTGGAAGGGCAAATGAGGGGTTGCGTCCCAATTACACAGATCTTGATAACTTCGCTTTGAAAACGAGGTGCGTCTTAGTTGAAAAGGCACAAACGTTGAGACAACCACATCAGGATTGAGTCGATCGGCAATTTCAGAGATTTTTTGCAGCAGTCTAGGCAGATTTTTCACCGCCAACCATTCCATCTGCACCGGGACAACAACCTGGTCACAAGCAACTAATGCATTTCGAGTGAGTAGACCATCTCCTTTGGGCGTGTCTAGCAAAATGAAGTCATACTCAGATGAGATCGCGTCGAGCGCATCCCGCAGTCGCTGATCCGAACCAATCCCTTTCTCGACTTCTTTTTCGTAGTGATCTAATTGAGACCCAGGGGTAATGAGATCTGCCCAGCCCTCGATCGACACCACCGCTTTCTTCATTAGCGATCGCTGTTCTCGACGAGAAGAGTTGAGAACTTCACCAATATTAGGGTTTGACGCATCACACTCACATCGGAATGCGGCCGATAAGTCGGCTTGTGAATCCAGGTCTATACACAAAACTCGTTTTCCCATTCGAGTCAAGACTGCCGCGAGACAGAACGTAGAAGTCGTTTTGCCAACGCCACCTTTGACCGCAGCTACAGCAATTTTCACGATTCAGTACCTCGTAACATAAGGAGATCGATGACACAATTTCCCAGCTATTTTACTGCACAACCTTACAGTTGAATCGTTTTCTTACTGAAGATGTCTTCAGTTACTTTAATTGTTCGTGTTTCTGCTTCTAAAATCCTGGAACGTAAATTCCAGCCTTGAATTGGAGAGATTCACAACGAGTAGCGTTTTAAGGAGTTTGCCGACTGAAGACATCTTCAGTCGGCAACGAGCGAGATTAAGCGATCGCCTTCCACAACTCGGTCGAGATATTAATTGACGTATTGTTTCCAATTCAACACCCTAGCTGCTCAATGACTTGTTGATCAATCACTTAGATCAGTTCATAACCCCACGCCTAAAGCTGCCTAACGAAATCGAAGAGAAGCTGTCAGATTATGTAAAAGAAATTCTTGGCGGTCGCTCAGATAATATCGTGAACCTGTTCAAGCGTCTGTGTCTTCTTCAGAAACAACTGCTGCCGCAATCGTGTCCAGTTCCATTTCTAACTGCTCGATACTGGGCAAACTCTGCTGAAACGGTTCTGGTAAAGAGCCTTTGAGTTGATAGGTTGAAATGCCGATCGGTTTATTCACATCGCGAAGCGCATATTCAGCAGCCGTCTTCTTTCTACCCTTGCAAAGAATGATCCCGATCGTTGGCTTGTCATCAGCATGTCGCAACAAATCGTCTACGGCTGAAATATAGAAGTTCATTTTTCCGGAAAATTCTGGCTGAAATTCTGAAATCTTCAAGTCAATCACAATGTAGCAGCGAAGCTTTAAGTGATAGTTAGCCTAAGTAGGGTGATCACTCACCCTACTTAGGCTCCAGAACCGTACATGACCCTTTCGACTCATACGGCTCCTCAGTGATGTGGT
>NZ_JBJPHS010000198.1:0-6042 GCF_052939495.1 Phormidesmis sp. 146-12
TCAGTCAAGCGAAATCTAAAAAAGATGAAAAAGCACCTTGAAAGGGCTGGTCTAAAGTCTAAACTTTAGATTGATGGCAAGCGTGTATTAGAGAAGACCGTGAGAATGATGATCTGTGAAAAAGAACAGACTGTAGCTGCTTTTTATCAGTTTGTGCGGCTGCCTGATTTTGCTGAAAAAAGAGCGCCTTTGCTGTCATATTGTCTGGCGCAGGAGTTGAAGGGCACGATTCTTTTGGCGCAGGAAGGAATTAATGGCACGATCGCAGGATCTCAAGCGGCGATCGCAGCAGTTTTGCAATTTCTTAAAGCTGACCCTCGACTCGCTGATTTAGAAGTCAAACAGTCTGTGACGACATCGCAGCCCTTCGATCGCATGAAGGTCAAACTCAAAAAAGAAATCGTCACGTTGGGAATGCCGCAGATCGATCCCACTGAGCAAACCGGAACCTATGTAAAGCCACAGGATTGGAATGATCTGATTTCAGATCCAGAAGTGACGGTGATTGATGTTCGCAATCAGTTTGAGATTAAGATTGGCAGTTTTGAGGGGGCGATCGATCCCAAAACGGCATCTTTTCGAGAATTTCCTGAGTATGTCAAGCAGCTTGATCCCGACCAACACAAAAAGGTGGCTCTGTTTTGTACGGGGGGAATTCGTTGTGAAAAAGCGTCTGCTCTTATGCTGGCTCAGGGATTTGAGGAGGTCTATCATCTGCAAGGCGGCATTCTCAACTATCTAGAAGCGGTGCCTCCCGAAAAAAGCCTTTGGCATGGAGAGTGTTTTGTCTTTGATCAGCGGGTAGCGGTCGCGGAAGGAGTCACCGATGGAACTCATGAGATGTGTCGCGCCTGTGGGCATCCGATTTCTCAAGTTGACAAGGCTTCTGCTGACTACGAGATGGGCGTTTCTTGTCCTGATTGTGTCGATCGATCCACTCCCTAGAATGTGGAGTTAACGTGACATGAATTCGATGCAAGATTTTCGCTGCGTTGTTCACGGCTTCTGCCCCCAACCCCCCAATTTTGGGGGACTATCGGAGAGAATTCTGGTTCAAAGTGCCTCATTTGTGGGGAATTTAGGGGGCGTTCTCAGATCTGCAAGCGACGCGGAGAGGTTCATCGAACTACCGAGACTGAACGATCGCCCCAAACTTTCTACTCAAACGCTTCAGGAGCAGCGCTGTAGAAACTGCTTTGATATTTCCAACGGTAATAGAGCATCGGAAGAATCCCGATCGCAATCGCGCCAATACTTAGATAAACAACAGTACTCTCAAATTGAGTCAGTTGATAAATGCCAACGACTAACAAGAAAATCGCTGACGTGAATGGATAAATGCCCTTCATCAACAACGTTTGAAAGTTTTGGCGTAGTTGCCGACGATAGTACCAGGTGCAAGCAAACCCTGTCATCGCGTAATAAAAAGCCACCTGAACACCGATCGTTTGGATCAACCCCGCCATCAACTCATTAATCGTCGAGATCGAACTTGATGCCACTAACAAACTCAGCGCCAGCAAACTGATCACAAACGTTCCTAGCCAGGGGGTTTGAAAGGTTGGGTGAATCTCCTCAAAGCGGCGACTGATCACCCGATCGCGCGCCATCGAAAACAGGGTTCTAGAACATTGAGTGAGCTGAGTCTCGATCGTGCCCACCGTACTCACCAAAACGGCTAAAACCGCAATATTTCCCCAGGGACGCGGCAGCACCATATCGCCCAAAACGCCCAAAAGATTTGCCCCCGCTTTCTCAATCTGATCGGGTGTCATGCCCACCTGCACCAAAGCTTGAAACACTTGAAACAGCAGAAACACGCCCACCATCCCGATTACACCACTGTAACCCGGCGTAGAATTTGAGTTTTGCGTTTCTTCGGACACATTAGAGGAGACATCCCAGCCAAAATAGTAAAATGTCGCCACCAGCATTCCAGCCATAAACGTTTCAAGGTTGCCAAACTGCGTCGGAGCAAACCAACTCCAGGAAAATGGATTCACGGGATTGGCTGAGAATTTGACTAATGCCCCGATCGCCAGCGCTATCAGACTGATCACTTCAATCCCGGTCATGATTTTTTGAAATCGAGCCGCCAGACTCACGCCCATCACGGTAATGGTCGCCACACTGATGAGCCAAAAACTGCCGACGATCGTCGCTAACACAACATTTTCTGAAAGTGCTGTCGAAAACAATCCCAGCGTGGCTACTCCGATCGGGACGGCTGCGGCCGCCATAAAAATCGTACTTAAACTGAGAAACGTCCAGCCTGACAAAAAGCCAAGAGACGGTTTGAGCGTGCGACCGACCCAGGCATAGGAGGCCCCTGCATCCGATCGCCACTGGTTGAGATACATAAAAGCAAACGAGATGCCAAACATCGGAATCGCTGCATAGAGCAATGCGCCTGGGCCAGCCAGTCCGACAGCCGCAACGAGCGTGGCCGTAGTCGCATTTAATGAATAGGAGGGAGCCGATCCTGCAACGGCAAGCGTTACCGTATCGACCATCGACAGGGCATTGTGCTTTAACGCTTTTGACGGACTAATGGAGGCTTCGATCGTCATGTAGGTAGTCCCTTTAGTTTTACAGTCTGGAATGCTAGAATTTCCTCGCCTCAGCGCTGAGGGCATTCAATTCTTTCTCCATAGCGTTACAGAGATGGGAATGGGTAAATAGTATTCTTCATTACATAAATGCGAACGGCTCGATCGAGCAGAATTCATCGCTGCAATTGATTAAACAAATTTCTAAGGGATTGTAAGAGACATTTCTAGAGATTAATTTTTGTGTGTCTGCCCTAAACGCTCAATCGCCTGTCTAGACTGGATGCACACTCCCTTCTACTTCAACACAATATGACTTCTGAGAACCGCTTGAGCCTAGACTCAACTGCTTTTTTGGTGTGTGGATTGGGCGGACTGGGACAGTATTGTGCGATCGTGCTTAAAGAATTTGGCATCCAGGTTCATGCAATTGATCGGGTCGATCGCAGCGATTGGGATATTCCTGATTTGTCGGCGGCGATCGATCAGTTGGTCATTGGGGATTGTTGTCAGCCCAAAATTTTGGAGCAGGCTAAGATTCAGCAGTGTCGGGCGATTTTGTTGGTGACGAGTAATGAGCGGGTCAATATTCAGGCGGCGTTTGCGGCGAGGGCGGTCAATCCTGACATCAGGCTAATCGTCCGCTCAGATCAGCAAAATCTCAATCAGTTGCTGGGCGAACGGCTGGGAAATTTTGTGGCGTTTGAGGCGACTCAGCTTCCGGCTGCGGCCTTTGCGCTGGCAGCTTTGGGCGGAGAAACGCGCGGATTTTTTAATTTAGAAGGTCAACTGCTGCGCGTAGTGCGGGTGCAAATCGATCGCCATCATCGCTGGTGCGATCGCGCTCAACTACAAGAACTCAACACCTCAACTCGTCGAATTTTGGCTCATACGCGCAGTGGTAATCAGCCTGCCAAAGGCTTTTATAAATGGGAATCCGACACGAGAATTACAGAAGGCGATATGGTGGTGTATGTCGAAGCGATGGCAGAAAAGATAATTCCAGGAATGCAGGCTTCTAAGCGGCGATCGAGGCTGAGAGAATGGAGCGATCGCCTCAGTTGGAAAACGCTCAAACCCTGGCTACAACAATTTTGGGCAGATATTCAACAAACCCCCACTCAACAGGTTGCACTACTTTCTGGAATTACAATGTTCAGCTTATTCCTGATTGGTGCGCTGTTGTATAAACTTCAATATCCAGATCTCAATTTACAAGATGCCCTTAATGTATCTCTAGTTCTGATCCTCGGTGGTTATGACAACTTATTTGGACAACTCAAATTAGCGTTCCCGGTTCCAGTTTGGTTACATCTATTTAGCGTTGGCTTGACTGTGATCGGAACTGTCTTTGTCGGAATTCTCTATGCGTTGCTGACCGAGCGGGTTCTGGTTTCTAGATTTCAGTTTCTCAAGCGTCGTCCTCCTGTGCCAAAAGCGGATCACGTTGTCTTGGTTGGGTTTGGGCGAGTGGGGCAACGGGTGGCAAAGCTGCTGCAAGATCTCAAACAACCGATCGTCGGAATTCACAGCACCTCGCTGGAGACGAGTGTTTTACCCCAAATGCCGCTCATTGTCGGCAATCTAACGACGACTCTCAATCGCGCGAATCTGATGTCCGCCAAAAGCATCATTGCGGTGACCGACGACGAAGTAACTAACTTAGAAATCGGACTGATGGCCTATGCAGCCAATCCGACATTAAATCTGGTGATCCGCACGTTTGATCCTTTGTTTAGCGACAATGTAGCGCGGCTATTGCCCCATGCGAGAGTGTTGGGCGCGTATGCACTGGCGGCCGAAGCCTTTGCAGCGGCAGCATTTGGCGAAAATGTGATCAATCTATTTCGGCTTAACAATCAGACGATGTTAGTCACAGAATATCGAGTAGAGGCGGGCGATACGCTGACTGGATTTCTATTAGCCGAAGTCGCGTATGGCTATGAAGTCGTGCCAATTTTGCATCAAAAAAGAATGCAGAATTTTGCGAAACTCATGCCGCCTGATGATACGCATCTAGAAGAAGGCGATCGCTTAATTATTTTGGCCACACTAGACGGATTGCAGCGCATCGAGCGGAGCGCCCTAAAGCCGCGTCACTGGTTTGTGCAGGTAGAAAAAGCTTTCTCATCTGAGGCGGTGTTTGATGGCGGGGTCGCGATCGCTCGGATTTCTGGCTGTGAGATTGGACTGGCACGATCGCGCATGGCTCACTTACCCGGACTGTTTGACTATCCGCTTTACAAACATCAAGCCCAACGGCTCGTCAGCGAACTAAGTAAGGCTCAAGTTTTGGCTCATCTCGTTCACCAGAGACCAGATTAACGCGAATTTGATGGAAGTTGTTCGCTTCGTTGCTGAGATCTTCTGCCCCCACCCCCCACTTCTGCTGCCGTGTACACACAAGTCGATCAGTCTGTCATCGCTGAAATCCTTCGCCCCCTAAATCCCCCAAAAATGGGGGACTTTGAGCCGTCGTCATGGCTTTGAACTTTGGAAATCTTTCCTTGGTCAAAGTCCCCCAGACTGGGGGATTTAGGGGGCTGAAGCCGACTGAAACGAAGCGACAACGACTTGTGTGTACACGGTAGCAATTCTGGGGGTTTAAGAGAAGAACTCTGGTTCAAAGTCCCCTACAAGTAGGGGATTTAGGAGGCGTTCCCGGATCTACAAGCGAAGAGTTCATCAAACTAACATGGATTTAGGGAGGCGTTCTTGAGTCTGTAAGCGAAGAGTTTATCGAACTAATGCTCAAACAATCGGCTCTCAACGCTTTGCCAGCGCAAACTTCCAAAAATTAGCAACCGCCTCTCGTGGAAAAAACCGCGGCCAGTTGACCAACACCTGATTGAGTGGATTACCCGGAACGACGATCGCTTCTCGCTTTTCCAACGCATCCAGCGCATCTCGGACGACTGTTTTGGTGGGTGTATAGGTTCGAGAAACCAGGTCGATCAGATAAGAAGGAAAGCCTGCTTCGGCAAAAAACTTCGTTTCACTTGGGCCGGGACACACACCCAAAACGGTGACTCCATAGCTCCGATTTTCGGCAGAGAGCGACTCGCTAAGGCTGAGAATAAAGGCTTTAGTCGCCGCATAAATCGAGAAGTAAGGCATCGACTGAAAGCCCGCAACAGAAGATAGGTTAATAATTCCGCCCGATCGCCGTTGGCGCATTCCCTGCAAAAATCGATGAGTCAGATCCACCAATGCCAGAATGTTGAGTTGAATGATCTTGAGTTGAAGATCGCGATCGCTTTCGGCAAAATCACCATAGTCGCCAATTCCGGCATTGTTGATCAGCAAATCGATGCTGTGTCCCTGTTGTTGAACGGTGTCAAATACGATCGCCGCTGCATCCGGTTCCGTCAAGTCTTGAGCAATAATTTGAACTTGAATTTGATATTGAAGTTGTAGCGAGTCTGCTAGTGATTGCAGCTTACAGCACATTTCAGGTTTATAGAGTACAGTAACAACAGTCAGCAAACCAGTT
>NZ_JBJPHS010000199.1:0-5820 GCF_052939495.1 Phormidesmis sp. 146-12
TTTCTACTGACACTGACTAGTTAATCGTACTACATCTACTTGAAAAATGCTGTACGTCAGAGAATTTCAGCAGTCTCATTCTCTAACACAAGATGGAATTGTGGGGCAGCAAACTTGGCAAACAATGATGAACCAAATTCCAATGATTAAAACAAAATAGGAGCAACGCTCTTTGAAATTGAGTGGTGTGATTTTACGATCGCACCACTTTTTCATCTTTCATGAGATAGCTCATAGATAGATTAATCCGAATTTGGCAAACTACAGATAGCCAATAAAAGGAGCTTCCACATGTCTTTGAATGTTGAATTGTTAGAATCCAGTTTTTCGCAAATTAAAGAACGGGAAATAGCCTTCACGGCTCATTTCTACCAGCATTTGTTTGCGGACTATCCAGAAGTTCAATCACTTTTTGCCAACACTCACATGGAAGAACAAGCCAGCAAACTTTTCAAATCGCTCTAGTTGTCAACAGTTTGCGAAACCCTGACGGATTCACGAAGTCCGTTAAGGGGTTAGGAACCCGTCATCTTCAGTATGGTGTATTGCCTGAACATTACCCGATGGTTGGTAGTACATTGTTAAAAGTGTTTGCAATTTGCTTGGGAGATCGGTGGACACCCGAAGTCGAGCAGGCGTGGAGTGAAGCTTATGCAGCAGTCGCTCAACTCATGTTAGATGGTGCAGAATGCCCAACTGAGGCTTTGGCTCTTCCGGCTCAGAAAAGATAGAGATCGCTATAAAATCCCCCTTCTCAGTTCGGAAGAGGGATCTAAGCTGCTTTCAAGATTTGATCTCAAGAAACCTTTGCCCGCTCACGCGATCGAGAGACTTGTTTCAGGATTAGATCAGCAGCCTTTTCCCCAATCATAATAGTAGGAGCCATTGTATGACAGCGTGGTATGGTTGGCATCACTGAAGCATCGACGACCCGCAAGCTTTCGATTCCATGAACTCGCAAAGTTGAATCGACAACGGCTAGGGGATCAGTTCCCATCCGGCAAGTTCCAACTGGATGCCACCAGCCATCTGCCTCCGATCGTACATAGTCTTCAATCTCACGATCGGACTCAAGAATGCGATCGGGGAAAATCGATTTGCTCCGGTAGGGTTCCATCGGATTCGCAGCAAAAATCTCTTGTGCCTTCCGAACTCCTGCGATCATCACGCTCAAATCATGCCCTTCTGGATCAGAGAAGTACTTTGGATCAATGATTGGGTGATCGAGCGGATTGGGAGATCGTAGCCGCATTGCTCCAACGCTTCTAGGTGCAATCAGAGTCGGTCCAATTGTCATTCCATGTTCAGTAGGCTGGATCAATCCATAGTTAGAAAACATCACGGGTGCAAACTGTAGCTCTAAGTCGGGCGCAATCAGATCGGGCTGAGTTCGCAAGAAAGCGGCTGCTTCAAGAACGCTAGAAGATAGCATTCCACGCCGCAATAGAAAATATTTGATCAATTCGGGTAACGAGTTTGCATTCAATAGCGACACTGGTTTTTTGCTTCCTACTACCACCGCAACTGCAACATGATCGCGTAAGTTCTGCCCAACTCCTGGTAAATCTACCACAACATCCAAGCCCAACTCTCGTAAGTGTGAGGCGGCTCCAATTCCAGACAGCATTAACAACTGAGCAGATCCGATCGCCCCTCCCGAAAGAATCACTTCACGAGTTGCTGTTGCTGTCGTTCGATTACCATTGTGCAAATACTCCATTCCGATCGCACGTCGATCGCGAATCACGACGCGAGTACACTGCGCTCCTGTCAACACTTGAAGATTAGAACGCCGCATAGCTGGACGCAAAAACGCATCTGCTGTACTCCAACGCCGCCCTTGATGTTGAGTCACCTGCACCCAACCCACTCCTTCTAATTGCTGACCATTGAGATCAGGATTGTAGGGAAGTCCAATGGCTTGTGCAGCTTGAATAAAAATCTGACTGAGCAGATTGCGATCGCGTAAATCTTCAACATACAGCAGTCCCTGATCGCCATGAAGCTCATTGCTGCCGCGACTGTTGCATTCAGAGTAACGGAAGTAGGGCAATACATCTTGCCAACTCCATCCAGGATTTCCAAGTTTCTCCCAAGCATCATAGTCAACAGGAACACCCCGCAGATACATCATGGCATTAATTGAGGTCGAGCCACCTAAAGTCCGACCCTTTGCCCAGTAGCTCTTTCGACCTTTTAGCTCACTCTGAGAGACTGCACTATAGTTCCAATCGTATTCAGTCTTGAATAGTTTGCTGAAGGCGGCTGGAATGTGAATTTCGGGTTTGCGATCGGGTAAGCCTGCTTCTAGAAGTAACACCCGATAATTTGGATTAGCACTGAGGCGATGAGCAAGGACACAACCCGCAGCCCCTGCTCCAGCAATAATGAAATCATAAACCTGTTGCTCTGAAGACGAATCAACTGCACTCATAATAAAAACCTCAAGAAGAATGCACTAGAAAGTAGGATGGACAATACCACCCTACTGAAGAATGTGATTGCTCAAAAACTAGATAGCTTCAGCCTCAAGCTTTTGTCCGCGAGGAGTCAGTTCATTGAGCTTGCGGCGTACTGGAAGATCAGCAACGCGATCGTTTGCTGGATTACCATCATTTTCAAAACCGTACGCGACGCGAAAACGAGCGATCGCTTGAGCCGTTTGCGGTCCATATAGCGGTGCTTGCGGACGTAAGGGCGGGTTTGCCTTCATCACGACATCCAGTTCATAATGAAGAATGTTCATTGCCTGCTCTGCTTTTCGTTTGGTCACGATACCCGCAATCCCATCCGCAGCAATTTTGAAGTACCGTTGAAATGCTTGAACAGCTTGAACAGTCTCCGCATCGCTCAATGGGCTATCGTCGTAGGTCAATGGAAAAGTGGGTTCATTGACACCAGATAGTCTAAATCCTAACCCATTGAGTAGATTACGAAACTCAGCATTGCTATAGTTATAAGCCATGATTTACTCCTGTCGTTTGCATTTGAGATTTTTTGCCTTCAATCTCAGGACTCTTTCAGTCTGCGATGCTTTCAACAACTCAACCAGCTTAGTTAGCTAAGTAAACGAGCAACTTAAGAAATGCGGTGATTTGCTTGAATGTTCGCTGAATCAGGTTGCGAAACTCAGTGCGATTTTAATCAAATTGAAGTCTCGATCGCTGAAACAGTTACTACAACAGTATGATAAACATCCAGCTTAAGTTGAAATCTCAAAGCGCTATCTTGCCTGTTCTCTGTGCTTGCCAATCGCCATACTGGAGCTATCGAATCCAAGAGAAAGGACATCATGAAAGCAATTCGGATTCATACCTATGGCAGCGCGAATGTATTGACCTATGAAGAAGTTCCTTCCCCAGTTCCAAACGCAGGCGAAGTGTTGATTCGGGTTCATGCAGCAGCACTGAATCTCATTGATTGCAAAATTCGAGCAGGCTACCTGCGAAACTGGTGGGACTATGCGCTGCCAATGATTCCGGGTTGGGATGTGTCTGGAGTGATTGAGCAAATTGGCGAGGATGTCTCTCAGTGGCAAATTGGGGATATTGTTTACGCATTGCTGGATTTTACCCGCGATGGAGCTTATGCAGATTATGTGATTGCAGATGCTTCTCAGATTGCGACAAAACCAGCGTCTATCAGTCATATCCAAGCGGCTGCTATTCCATTAGTTGGATTGACCACCTGGCAGGCTTTAGAGGTTGCAAATCTATCCGCAGGGCAAACGATTTTGATTCATGGTGCAGCGGGTGGGGTTGGAACATTCGCAGTGCAGCTTGCCAAACTGAGAGGCGCAAAGGTGATTGGAACGGCTTCAAGTCGCGATCGCGATTTTCTACACGAATTAGGAGCCGACGAGGTGATTGATTACCAGAATACTCAGTTCGAGGTTGTCATTCAAGATGTTGACGTTGTGCTGGACACACAGGGCGGCAAGGTTCAGGAGCGATCGTGGCAGACCTTGAAATCGGGTGGCATTCTCGTTTCGATCGTCAGTCAACCTATTGAACAATCTGCTGATGGTAAACGGGGAACTGTCGTTTGGGTGAAGCCGGACGTACATCAACTCCAGGAGATTGCCGAGTTGATTGATGCAGGAAAAATTAAACCGATCATTGAAGCCGTGTTGCCTCTGTCTGAAGCGCGTCAAGCTCACGATCGAATTCAAACCAGTCACCGACGCGGCAAAATTGTTCTACACGTTGCAGATTAACTATCATGACAAGCTCCTCTCTTCTACGGGCGCGACGAGGATTATTGATTTTTTTCGCAATTCTAATCCCAATGTCGGCTGCATTGCAAACTGTGATCATTGTAGATAAGCCATCTATCATTGTCGCAATGCTCCTAACCTGAACACCTGCATTGGCTTCAATCATTGCTCGTTTGGTGCTGCGCGAAGGTTTTAGTGATGTATCTTTTAGCTTTAGTCAACGACGTGAACGATGGGCGATTCTGTTTGCATTCTTGTTTCCAATCAGTGTTGGATTAGTAACTTACGGCATTGCTTGGATCACCGGATTAGCTCATTTTGTTGCTCCCACTCAAGGTTTAGAAACATTGGTTGATCGTTTTGCGCTTTCTCCGATCGCAATTTTCATTCTTAGACTGATTCTCGCGTCAACGCTTTTTACGATTCCGCTGATTATCACGTCGGCGGGTGAAGAGATTGGCTGGCGAGGCTATATGCTAACCCGATTGATTGAGGCTAAAGTTCCATATCCGATCTTCATGAGTGGCTTGATCTGGAGTGGTTGGCACATTCCACTAATTTTAGGAGCGGGATATGCGTCTAGTGCGCTTCCGATAGTATCTACGGCTCTCTTTGTTGTAGGTGTAACCTCAGTATCATTTGTGTTTGCTTATCTGCGACTAACCACGGGCAGTATTTGGTCATCTATCTTGCTTCATTCGGTTTGGAATGCAACGATTCAACTTGCATTTGATCCAGCAACAACGGGAAGTAATGCCAAATTATGGCTTGGAGAATCTGGGATCTTAGTCACGATCGCATTGTTCATCGCAGGTTTAGTCTGTCGGTCTCGGCTTCGGCGAACTGAAGCTAGTTCAATTCTGAATTCCATTTAATATCGAGAGGAAAGATTCATGCAACTTTGTTATCGCGGTATTCGCTATCAATCTAATTTCGCACGAGTGCTAACAATTCCAGGTAACGTTATTGGCAGATATCGAGGGGCAGTACTGCGATCGCAGATTCCGCTCATGTCTACAATCTCTCAGCGAGCGGTTGTGCTGAGATACCGAGGAGTAACATACGAGGCAATGATCAATTGTGCGATTCCTTCAGAGCAAGCAAATTCTTCAGTCGCAATGCACACCAGAACTACAAGGACAGTAAGTAATTAAAGGGCATCTCATCATGGACACTTTCACTACTCAAAAAACTCAAGCTCAGATACCGTTTTGGGACACATCACCGCGCTCTACCAAACGCGAAAGGTTAATAGGGATCTGGATTAAAGTCGATGGCAAATTAACTTGGAAATGGACGATGGTTGAAGATTAAACGAAACGCCCAAAATACGGCTGATTCAACTGGTACAAGATCTTAGTTAAGTTAGCTTCTCACAGGCTTAACTGATCTGGCAATTCAAGAAAGCATTTTGCAGAATAGAAACAGCTTCTACAAAGGAGAGCAGAAAGATGAAAAACATTACGATCGAGACAATCACCCAAGCCGTCATTGAACATGGCGATCGCGGCAAAACTCATCCGCGTCTGTACGAGATTTATGCAAGTTTGGCTGCTTGACTGACAAAACTAGGAAGCCGGAATGCAAGAGAGGACAGTAAATTC
>NZ_JBJPHS010000200.1:0-5772 GCF_052939495.1 Phormidesmis sp. 146-12
GGCATTCTATGAAACCAAGCGGCGCAAGCGCAAAGCTGAACCTCACTCAGAACAGTAGCAACTCACTTTGCGTCACAGAAAAGCAGATGGAAGAAAGATCTGTGACAAGTCAGATTGAGCAAAATGGAAGATAGAGTTCGGACACGCTTTGCGTGAGCCAGAGGCAGCGAAATAGACCCGGATTCGGATCTATTTCGACATCATCTTGTGAAAGGGTTGCACTATGGGAGTCTCAGCCAATGATGTGTAAGAATTTTGCTTTTGAACGGTTTTGAAATCGACTCACAGCGAGGCTTTCAGAAACGGTTGATCGATTTAGTTCCGGATCTCGATCTGTCTCGATCTCTACACCCAAGCTCAGAGCGATTCCAGATATTCAGATTATCCCCGTTGATCGGGCAAACTCCAAACCAGCACCATTAAGTCCCACCGATCTGAGAACAGCGCGGGTGGAGGAGTTTTTGCAGGCGCGATCGCTTGCCCCCAGAACTCAAAAAGCTTATCGTCAAGACCTTCAGCAGTTCCTCGACTGGACGGAGCGTTCTTAGGCTGACGTGACACCGCATCAGGTTGCTCAGTTCAAAACACATCTGCTGCGGGTGGATCTGGAAACCGATCGACGAGTGTTGTCGGATGCGACAGTGCGGCGGGTGTTGGGCACGCTGAAAAACTCCCTCGGCTGGATGACTCGCGTTCGTTATCTGACTTTTGATCCCACAATCCAGGTCGATCTGCCCAAGCTGGTGGAACCGGAAGCCCAAAACCTCACGGATGCGGAGGTGGGACTGATTCTTCAGGCGACCCGGCAGCTATCCCTGCCTGAACGCAATCTGGCACTGATGGCCGCCCTGATGCATGGACTGCGGGCGAATGAGGTCTCGAACCTGAATCGAGCGGATTTTGATGGATGACGACTTTGGGTGCGGGTGGCGAAAGCGGATAGTAAGGGGGCGGTGCCGTTGACACCGGAGGCGATTGGGCAGGTGGAGGCATATTTGTCCTGGCGACAGGCGCAGGGGAAGCGGGTGCTGCCGACGAGTCCTTTGTTTGTCTCGCATTCTCGACGGAATGCGGGAGAGCGGCTCAGTTATGACGGCATTCGTAAGGTGATGGATGCGATTTCTGCGAAGGCGGGGATTGAATTTCATGCTCATCGCTGTCGCCATACGTTTGCGACGAATCTGGTGCTGAAGGGGATGAATTCCTATCATGTGATGACGCTGACTCGCCATCGCTCTGTTCAGAGTTTTCGGCGCTACACCAGGGCGGCAGACCAGGCGGCGGCGGAAGCGGCCTTCTATGAAACTACCGGAACTTCGCAGATAAAAGAATCTCCTGGGTCGGAGCCTTCATCCTCTAGCTGACCTTGGTGCCAGAAGACAGTGGCTTATGATCCTATCGAAGAAAAGGTAGTGGGCGCGATCGCTCTTCTTTAGACAGCGGCAGAATAATATCCAACGATCTACACGGGCTTTGAGCTATTCATGATGATCTCTGCAACAGGTTAGGACACGCCTTGAGTGATGCGCTGCCACATCGGAATCTGAGTTTCACCGCCGCCTCGAATCCGCTCCAGAGCTGCCATCATTTCAGTCCGAACATCAAATTCGACTTCGCGTTCCTCGGCATCTTGTAAGGCATTTACAGCAGACTCGTCGCCCAACTCATTCAAGAATCGTGCGGCTCTCCAACGTACCAGTTTTGAGGAGTCGGACAAGGCTTGAGTCATGGTTGCCATTGCGCGCGTGTCTCCCAAATCGCTTAACGCATCCCCTGCGGTTCGCCGCACGATCGCCAATGGGTCGCTCAAAACCATCTGGGCAAGCGGGTCAACCGCAGCAGTCATTCCACTGGTTCCCAAAAGGGCAGCCGCCCAACGACGAATTGTAGGTTGGTCATCCTTAAGGAGAGCGGACACTTGAGAAAATATTTCAGGCGTGACTTCGATCTGCTGGAGCGCTTTGAGCCGAGTTTTCCAGTTTGCATGGCTCAGGTCTGCCAGGAGCGATCGCTGGCGATCAATCTGATCGGATGGGTAAGGATTGTTTGCGATTGCAACGGCTTCTAACTGAGCCAGTTCGTCTTCATCAATCAGGCTGATAATCTCATCGGCAACTAGTTGTGCAACCGCTTCGGGTGATCCAGAAGGCGCTTGATAGGGTTCCCAGCGACGCTCTGCAACATAGTTGGCTTGGGTGGTAAGAATCACTCGTTGCAGCGCCTGGTTGAAGCGATCCGGCAAAGCGACTCGCGCCTGTTGGCCTTCACCTGCAACGGCACGAACTTGAACAGGAATCCCGCGAAACACTTGAACTGCCACTTCAACATGACCCAGGTTAGCAGTGGGTAGGGAGGTAGTTGAAGGTTCAGAAGTGCTGGGTTGAGGGGGTGAGATCTGGGCTAGTAGAGCGGCATCAGCATCTCCGGCTACTCCGATCACACGGGCAGCTTGAGTCAAAATAAGTTGCCAGTCTGCCTGTCCCTGGCGCGTCAGGGTGATGAAATCTTTGAACAAAAAGACGGACTGAACGGACTTGATCGCCAGTAGTTGTTGAGCAAATACAGGTGCCTCGATCGGCTCTGCTCCTTTTTGGAGCGTTATGGCTTTGGAGCTGACGGCTTCCGCCAGGTTGAGCTTGATGCAGTTGGGGCTAGGAGTTGTTTCGATCGAGCGCAGTTGCATCGCCTCATCCTGATATTGGTTTACATCGCACAACTACAAGATGATGATTTGCTTCCAGTTATGCGTCTTCAACCCGATCCTAACTTACTGAGATTCTGGTGGAGAGGTGCTAGAACAGATCTTCCAGTTCAGCGCTGTGTTGATGGCTGCAATCCTACTCTCTTCAGAAATAGCAAAACTAGTCCTTGGGAGAATCAGATAAAGTCTGAATTTTTTCTTCCAGCTTACTCAAAAGTTTTTCAACTTCTCGTTGAGTTGTCGTATCCCAGTACTTGATCTGTCCAACCTGTTGATAAATTGCTTTGACACGACGAGTAATCACCCGGCGAGGCGGCTCAGATCTTTGGGGCTGGTTA
Source organism: Phormidesmis sp. 146-12 (assembly GCF_052939495.1). Lineage (NCBI taxonomy): Bacteria > Bacillati > Cyanobacteriota > Cyanophyceae > Leptolyngbyales > Leptolyngbyaceae > Phormidesmis > Phormidesmis sp. 146-12. The sequence goes on from NZ_JBJPHS010000200.1 coordinate 3,040, forward strand.
GACGTTAGAGCAGACATCACCTGATCAACGCGCTCAGAGAGATCGCTGATGGGGAGGTTACTGGCGATCGCTTCTTGCAGCAACGCTTGACGCGGCTCGTCGAATTTAGCGTGCTTTAATCGGATTAACTTCTGAGCTTTGGTGTAATGCAGTTTTCCAGAGCGCACTGCGTCCAAAATGTCTTGAGGAAATTTGCGTAATGGCAGGTAGTGACGAATGAAAGAGCTAATTGTGACGGAGGTGACGGTGGGCATGACAGTCTCGATCGTTTTCCACCGAGAACTCTGAAGATCAACCGTTTTATTGCTGTATTGCCAGAGTAGAGATTCTACCTCAGCTTCTGGCGCTTCTAGCTCTAGCGATAGAACTTCCAGCACCATATCTGCTTCTTCTAGAGCATTGAGTTGATTGCGGTGGGAGTTGGTCGCCCCGGCAATTTTTGCGGCCAGCTTGTCGTCAACCTGAACAATTTTGGTGGGAGCCAAAACACCCAATCGAATACAAGATTCACGGCGATGGCTACCCGCAAGGAGTTCATACTTGCCAGATTCGATCGGGTGCGGTCGGGCAATTAAATCCTCTAAGACTCCCATCTCCTGGATGCTTTGCATCAAAGATGCGACCTTCCCCTCATCTAGAGGACGGTTCTTCGTTCTGGGCAGTAGGCTGTGGGGGTCAATTTGTTGAGCGGAAATTCCTGCTTGAGTCAAAACCTGATTGAGGTCTTGCTTAGTCTTCAATCCACCTTCTAAAGCTGAGAGAACCTGAATAGTTTTGGTATCCCCCAACATATTTGACATGTCTAGTTTGGGTTTAGGCATGAGCCACCTCTAGAGACAATAGGCGATCGACGACGGCTTGATAGGGTTCGATTAATTTCTCGGTCAGATCATCTCGTTCTTTAGCGCTGTGATTTTCTCGAATGTAGCGGTCGATCGGAACTCCCGCGAGCTGCGATTCAGTAAATTTGATTGAGCGAGGCACCGAATGAAAAACATCCACACCGTCAACTTTCGACAACGAAGCAAGCGCGCCCTTACTGATGTTGGTATTGTCAGACATGGTAGGCAACACCCCTAAAATTCTCAACCCAGGATTGGAGCGTAGTTGCACAGCTTGAATGGTGCTGAGAAGTTGTTTATATCCCTTTGCGGAAAAGTACTGGCATTGAACGGGGATCAAAACGAGGTCGGCGGCGGTGAGGGCTGAGTAAGTCAAGCGTCCCAAAGAGGGGGGACAATCAATCAAAATATAGTCGTACTGCTTCAGCTTACCGAGTTGCTCTTTGAGAATGTAGTGCGAATCGGGTGAAGCAATTAGCTCAGATTCTTTTTGAGCCAGTCCAGTGTCGGCTGGGATGAGATCGATTCCCCATTGAGTTGAAAGAACGATGGCATCAGGATTCTGACGTAAATCTAGCAGGTTGTAAGCAGTCAGTTGATCCTCCACTATTTCGCGTATACCCAGTCCGTCAGTCAAATTTCCTTGGGGATCAAGATCGACGACGAGGCAAGATTTTTGTTGACTGATCTTTTGTTGACTGATCAATGAGGCATTCGCGATCGTCGATGAGGTTTTTGCAACGCCTCCCTTCTGATTGGCGATCGCAATTATTTTGGTCATTTTGTGAAAACCTCCTGGTTTAAGTCTTCTGTGTAGAACGATGAGAATTTCTAGAATCTAAGCAATAGCCCATTTAGAAGACATCTCCAAAAGCGCCTCATAATATTTGCCAAAAGGGGAGTGACTTTTAGGAAAAGATTAAGGATTTTGAGGTAATGACAACGTTGTCAGTAGAAGCCAAAACTATCTCTAATGTCTAAGATTCCCCAGAAACTTCAAATAATGACAACGTTGTCAGTAGAAATTCTGTGCAGAAACAAGCCATCTTTTGCTCTAATTTTTGAGGAGATTACAGGAGATTGTGACACAGATTAGTAAACTTGCTCAAAAATTTTATCGACCTTTTTAGCCGCGATCTCCGATCCAAACGCTCCGGCATGAGCAAAATTGCAAAGATGAAGGCAATCTCAAATGCTTTTACTCGATAAAACTCAGCTTCTGTCCAAATAATCAGCCTATAGCTCATTCAGAAAACCCCAAGCGTTGTTTCACAGCTTCCCAAGTTGAGCCAGAAGATGGGTCTTGCTGATATCGTTCTAATCGGCGATCGAGTTCCTGCTGCTGGGCATCCGTTACTGTCGGTTCAGACTGCTGCTCCAAAATACTATCCAAGATCTTCAGCCAACTGAATACGTTCAGCAAAGTTTTCACGAGCGATCGTCCATTCCAGCTTTTGAGCGGCAGAACCATCCAATTTTCAATCGCTCAGTTTCTAATCGGTTAAGTCAAGCACTTGCTGCAACTGTTCAACGGTCGGTAACTCTGCTTGCAGATCGGATGGTAAATCTCCTAGACGATAAGTGCTAACCCCGATCGGTTTATTAAGATCTCGCAGCGCGTAGTCAGCGATTAAAGCGTCTTTCGTGCGACACAGAATAATACCCACTGAGGGGCGATCGTCAGGATGTTTCATCTGAGCATCCAAAGCAGACAAGTAGAAGTTCATTTTGCCCGCGTCTTCAGGTTTGAAATCCCCTACCTTTAAATCGATCACAACCAGACAGCGTAATCGGTAATGATAGTTAGCCTAAGTAGGGTGATCACTCACCCTACTCGGCTCCAGAACCGTACATGACCCTTTCGACTCATACGGCTCCTCAGTGATGTGGT
>NZ_JBJPHS010000201.1:0-5740 GCF_052939495.1 Phormidesmis sp. 146-12
GGGGGCTGAAGCCGATTGAAACGAAGCGAGTCACTCTCATCGAACTGACGTTAACCCGTAATTGTGTCCAACATTGAGGGAAAACTACTCTACGAAATCGCAGTCCATAGATTGTAGGTAATTCAATTCATATTCATCCAGGTTCTACATTCATGTGGAGTAAAGCTTATATGCTTGCGTTGATGATCTTTGGTTACACCCTTGCTGCTAACCTGATGCTTGGTCTCTTGCAAGCTGTTCTTGGCATCAAGTTTCTTGGAATGGGTGTAGCCATTCAATTTATTGCTGCTTACAGTATTGGTCAGGTTTACACATTCAAACAAAGACAAGTTATCTCTAATTCGTTAAAACTTTGGGTCTCGATCGACTACACGCTCATTGCAATTTGCAGCACAACAGTTGCACTATTAGCCTTGAAGATGGTTTCACCTGCATTACCTTCATCCTTTCTGACCTTGGGTATCCTGATTCCTATTTTGGTTTCACCTCTAATATATTGGGCGATCGGCTCTGGGTCTAAAGCATATCTAAAGAAAATTAAGAAGTGAGAGGAACTGATGTTAACCCGATGCTGTAGCAGCTAAATTGCTTGTATGAATGCAGCCTGAACGATCGCTTCACACGTTAAGAAATAATCTTAAACAAGCTGCGTCCAAATCTCTGAATCAAGACCAATACAGCAGTTTAAGTCATGAGGATTAGTATTACATGACAGTTCGATCGCAATATTTAAACACCGTAGAATCAGTCTGCAAAACCCCTAGATAGTACAACTCAGATCACCCGATCGCTGGGTAAAGCGCAGATTTTCTCGATAGTCAACGGGGCAATCGATGACAGCAGGAACGTCTTGGGCAAGGGCTTCTTTGAGCGTCGGAATCAGATCGGCGCAGGATTCGACTCGATAGCCCTTGAGTCCCATGCTTTCGGCAAACTTGACAAAATCGGGATTGCCAAACTTGATGAATGAGGAATGCCCAAAGTGGTTATGTTGTTTCCATTCGATCAAGCCGTAGCCGCCATCGTTGAAAATGATTGTGACAAAAGGCGTGTTGACTCTGAGCGCGGTTTCTAGCTCCTGACAGTTCATCATAAAGCCGCCGTCTCCCGTCACTGCTACTACTTTATGAGTGGGATTGACGAGTTTAGCTGCGATCGCTCCCGGTATCGCAATCCCCATCGCCGCAAATCCATTAGAAATAATGCAAGTGTTGGGGCGGTGACAATGATAGTGTCTAGCCATCCACATTTTGTGTGCGCCGACATCCGAAATTACAATATCGTCGGGCCCCATCACCTGCCGCAAATCGTAAATAATCTTCTGAGGCTTGATTGGGAAACCAGCATCTGCGGCATATTGCTCGTAGTCTGCACGAATGTCAGCCCGCAATTCTAACGACTGGGGGACAGGCTTATCAGTGCGATCGCTGCGATTCAAAATCTCTTGCAGCGCATCTGAAATATCGCCCACCACTTCAGCAATGGGAATGTAGCTGCTGTCTACTTCAGAAGGCGTACCGTCAATGTGAATGATCGGAACAGTGCCGTCAGGATTCCACTTTTTGGGTGAGTATTCAATCAAGTCATAGCCGATCGCAATCACCAAATCAGCTTGATCAAATCCACAGCTAATATAGTCTCGCTGCTGCAACCCAACCGCCCACAGCGCCAACGGATGCTCAAACGGAATCACACCCTTGCCCATAAAAGTATTGGCTACAGGAATATTCAATTGAGTCGCAAACTTAGTCACCATGTCGCTGGCGTTGGCTCTGATCGCTCCATTGCCTACTAAAATCAGCGGATTTTTGGCATGAGAAATCGCGATCGCTGCCTTCTCAATACTATGAAACGAGGCGTAGGTTTTTTCGATATTGTCAGTTGCCAAAGGTTTACCGACTACAGGCATGGCGGCGATGTTTTCGGGCAGATCAATATGGACGGCTCCCGGTTTTTCAGATTGGGACAGCTTAAAGGCTTTGCGGACAATCTCGGCCGTATTGCTGGGGCGAACGATCTGCGCGTTCCACTTGGTCACCGGAGCAAACATGGCCACCAGATCCAGATATTGATGAGATTCGATATGCATCCGATCGGTGCCCACCTGTCCAGTAATGGCAATTAGAGGAGCGCGATCGAGGTTCGCATCTGCCACTCCGGTCATCAAGTTAGTCGCCCCTGGGCCGAGCGTCGATAGACAAATTCCCGCTTGCCCAGTGAGTCGCCCATAGACATCGGCCATAAAGGCGGCCCCTTGCTCGTGGCGCGTGGTAATGAACTGAATCGAGGAATGTTGTAGCGCCTCCAAAACGTCCAGATTTTCTTCTCCAGGCACGCCAAAAATGTAGCGCACACCTTCGTTCTCCAGACAGTGCACCAGGAGTTCAGCCGTATTCATGTCGCCCATATTGCCCCCAGAAAAAGTTTTAGCCAGGTCAGAAAGAGGTTTGACCGAATGTTGTAGAGTACAGTCGCAAGTCTCGCCTCGTTTATAACTTACATCCTTGAGAAGTCACCCCTATTTTTCCCAGACCGTTTTGATGTTGACAAACTCGTGGATGCCTTCTCTGCCCAATTCGCGACCATAGCCCGATCGCTTGATGCCCCCAAAGGGAAGTCGTGGATCAGATTTGACCATACCGTTGATAAAGACTGACCCGGCTTCGATCTCATTGACAAGGCGATCGCGTTCCGCAAAATCGTTCGTCCAGGCGCTGGCTCCCAACCCAAAGGGCGAATCGTTGGCGCGATGAATAGCTGCATCCAGATCAGGAACGCGAAACAACAGCGCAACCGGGCCAAAGATTTCTTCTGACTCTGCCGGACTGCCAACCGGGATCTCGCTCAAAATCGTCGGCGCATAGAAGTTGCCCGGACGCTCGATCGGCGCTCCCCCAATCAAAACTTTGGCTCCTTGTTTGACCGCTTCTTGTACCTGTTGGTCAATGTCTTTGAGAATATTAGGAGTCGCCAGCGGGCCAATTTCTGTCTCAGGCAACATTGGATCGCCCACCTTCAGCGCACTGTATTTTTGAATGAGACGCTTGGTGAATTCATCGGCGATCGCTTCCGCGACAATAAACCGCTTGGCTGCAATACAAGACTGACCACTGTTGAGCATTCTCGCCGTCACCGCCGTCGAAACCGCTACCTCTAAATCCGCACTAGGCATGACGATAAAGGGGTCGCTGCCGCCCAATTCCAACACCACTTTTTTGAGATGCTGTCCAGCGATCGTTGCCAAACTAATCCCTGCGGGTTCGCTTCCAGTCAGGGTGGCTGCTTTGATGCGATCGTCCGCCACGATGCCTGCCACTTTATCCGCCCCAATCAGCAACGTCTGAAAAGCGCCTGTGGGAAAGCCCGATCGCGTGAGAATCTCTTCGATCGCCAGGGCAGACTGTGGCACATTAGAAGCATGTTTGAGTAAGCCCACGTTGCCCGCCATGAGAGCAGGAGCCGCAAATCGAAACACCTGCCAAAACGGAAAATTCCACGGCATCACAGCGAGAATCACACCCAACGGCTGATAGCGCACAAAGCTCTGAGTTGCGTCTGTCATGATCGGCACGTCTGACAAAAACTCAGCCGCATGTTTTGCATAAAACCGACAAACTGAAGCCGATTTTTCAACTTCTGCGATCGCGGCCTTCAATGGTTTGCCCATTTCCAGCGTCATTAATTTGCCAAAGCGATCGCGCTCCTCTTCTAAAATCTCAGCCGCACGAGTCAGCCAGATTGCCTTTTGAGCGATCGGAATGCGGCGATATTCCAGAAAAGTTTGTTGGGCGCGATCGATTCGATTTTCCAACTCTCGATCACCGAGCGCGTCAAATGTTTTTAGGGTTTCTCCAGTTGTTGGGTTAGTTGTAGCGATACCCATGACCCACACCTCCAGGTTAAATTTGGGCAGCGATTGTAAGGGTTAATTCCTTCGGTCACTCCCATTGTGAATCCTCTCCTCAATTCTCTATTAAAATTTCAGACACCGCCATTTTTCTTAAAGGCTTGTTTCCTGTTTTAGGGTCATATTTGTAACTTTATAGCTCAATCACTTTTAGCAGTACTGAGTCAATTCAACTGCTGAAATAGGCTTGTTTTTAATCAATGATTGAGTCACCTAACAGACCTTAGAAGTCTTGTGAACCGTTCGTTTGTTTAAGCGTGAAGACGTTTAATTCATTACAAATTTAGATGTAAACCACGAAACATCGATCGCTCATAGGAGAATTAAATAATTAGCTGCCTTGTAATTTGTGATACTGGGACTTAATTTACAATGTGCTGAAATCTGCTAACTATAGGAGCGATCAAGAAGATATTGAAAGCTTAATTAATTATAATTTTTGAGCATTCACTCATTCTTTACCGTAGAATTGATTAATTAGATTACTTAAGCTTTCATAGTCAGCTTGCAGCTTCTCTCGACGAGAAAGGGAAATTGGCAACCTGCAAAGCCATTCTAAGCCATTGCAAACCACTCATCAAAGGCGACTCTTTAGTCGCCAAGGCGCTTTGTTAATGGCTATTAGGTTAGTGGATTGATGGAGCGAGCTAAGTGCTTGGACTGACCTTAGAACTTGAGAGATACGGATCTATATGAATATGAGCGCAGGCTGTAGCAAGCCCCTGATCCTGGCTGTAGACGATAACCAGGACAATCTTTTCCTACTTGAATATCAACTCCCCGAAGTCATTGACTGCTTTTTACTCACTGCGACAGATGGCGAAACAGCACTGACTCTGATCGCCGAGAAATCTCCCGACCTTATTCTGATGGATCTCTTACTACCAGGCATCGATGGAGTTGAAGTGATTTCTCGGCTCAAGCGATCGCCCGATACCAGCCATATCCCAATGATTGCTTTAACCGGACTGTCACAAGAAGACGCAAACGATCGTTTAAATCAGTCCCGCTGTGACGACTATTTATGCAAACCCTACGATTTAGAAGACTTGCAGACGATTATTCATCGCCATCTGAAGGTGCATTCTCTCCTCTAGGGCGACGGGCGTTGTTTTGCGATTCCCGAAACTGAGGCGTATCAGCCAGCACCGCGATCGTGCCTGTGCGTCCCGTCTCAAACGTAGCATCGCTCAACACATCAATCACATCAATTCCTATCACTTCTTTAATTAATTCACTTAGCTGAGGATGCATGGCTTTATCCAGGTCATCTCTCACTTTTTCGGCTAATTCTTCTTGACCATTGTCTACCAAAACCTTCTCTGGCTTAGTGATGGAGTCTTCTAAAATAATCACCACTTTGCCATCAAAAATTTGGCACTGTACACGGCTGGGCTGATGTCCAAGTTGAGTCCGATAAAGGGCTTGAATTTTTTGAGAAAGGGTACGTTCTAGCTGTCCACGAGTGGGAGTTGTTGTCATATCCATTAATAGCAATATTAGGTATCCATAACAAAGTTGTCTTTGTTTTAATATTGTTGCAGTTCAACGATCGGATATAATCCGCCTCAAGATGGGTTTAAACTATCGTGTAGAGAAATGGCGTAGAGAAATCGAGAGAGTCAGACTTAAGTGTTACAAATGGGTCTGATTATAGGCTTTAGTTCCCAACAATTTAAAGCTTATTCTAATGTTCTTTAACAGTTTTATACGGTAAAAAGCTGTTTTGATCACACAGTTGGTAACTGAAACCTTTAGCGTGAGTAACCCCTTAGAGATAACTCGAAGCGACCCCTTGCGGGTAACTCGAAGCGACCCCTTGCGGGTAACTCG
>NZ_JBJPHS010000202.1:0-5715 GCF_052939495.1 Phormidesmis sp. 146-12
CCTGCTCAAATTATCAACCAAATTACCCCTCAAATCAAAGCTGACAGTCTACTAGTCGGAGCCTTTGTACTCTGAAACAGATTCAGGGGGAGGTGAATGATGAACCAGTAGCTGCTTGCGGCCAATTAACTCAAGTAGTTCAGAAATTCCTCGACAGTCTAATTCTTTAGCAACTGCCATTGCGCCCTCCCACCCCGACTCCGTGACCGTGAGCGTCCGACGTTTTTTCTCTTCATCAAAGGCTAACGGTCTTCCTTCGTGGATTAAGTTTGCCAATGACTTTGGGTTGACGACTTTCGCCGTTTTTTTGCGCTTTTGAGGCATCTGGATTGCGGTTACCTTGACTCCCCTCGCCTGATGGTACACCGCTTCTACAGGTTCCACAGGATTGTAAAGAAATTTCTAAATCATCTCACATTCTATTGACTATCTACTTAACCACGTATAATATAGAAATAACAAAGGAATCGGACACCAGATGCCACAAAGTACGGGGAACCTGCTGACACCGCAGAACTGGTCATGAACGCCGCAAGGACATAACCCAGCCGTTACGAAATGGAATGACTCATTGCTCAAAAAAACCAGAAGAGTGCCCTAGACTCGCAATCTCAAGCACTCTCTTGAACAAGGAGTACAGTGATTATGACGTTTATTGATGACTGTCGCGCCGATGACCGCGACCAACGAGACGAAAAGACTCGTCAAGATATTTACGAAACGCAATACCTGGATGGGCAAACCGATGCTGCTTTTGGACAACTGCCTCGCTACGCAGATCCTGGCTATCTAGAAGGCTACGTCACCAAGCTTCAACAACTTCCGAAGGACGAAGCGGGGCGCATCATCCACTACTCGCCAACTCAGCACTTTGCTTTTGGTTGGGTCGATACCCCTGATCCCTGTTACTACAACGAAGACTTTTGACGCAATCTCGAATTATCTAGGGGGCTAAGGCAATCAACTTGAGTCCCCTTTCTGATTGTTTAGGAGAATTTAACCATGACACGCAACCGTCAGCATAATTGCGTTGAGACAAGCCAATCTGAGCGCCCAGTCGCTATGCCGGAACGATCGGTGATTGAAGCCAAGTCAGCGATCGCTGGTTTTGATGCCCCTGAGTTTGAAGGTGGATACGAAACGCTTCCTTATCTGCAAATGCTCAATCAATCAGATCCTAATCAGGCTGGATTCTTCTTGTTGGAGAATGCGGAGGAAGTTGGCTTTGCTGATCCAACAGGAGAGTGGACATCCCATACTACAAGGTTTTCCAGTGGTAGTACGGCTGAAGGTTACCGCAGTCTGACTGCCCAATTTCTAATTCTGCGAAGATCTCCCTTGATGATGTTTGAGAAGGAGAGCGGGAATTTCATCGGGGTTTACAGTCAGCAGGACTACAACCGAGACGCAATGATTTTGAAGACGCGCTACCTGGTATACCTGGTGAATCAACAAAAGCAGCTACTCCATCAATCACCGCTATTATTCACGACGAAAACAACGTTTTGTAGCTCGTTTGGTGAGGCAACTGGAACGTTTCGTCGCGAGATGAGTAAGGCTTACGCTCAGGCAACTGGAGCCAAAAAAGCAAGGAGCGATCGTTTCTTAGCCCTTTCCATTTTTGCAGTCCAAGTTCAGCCAGAACTGAAAGGCAAAAAGGCGAAATCGTGGGTTTGCTCCGTGGCTGATTATGGAAAGCCGATCGCTCAAAATTGGCAGAACTTTTTTGTGGGGTATGACGAAACCCTCAAAGAGAAGATTCTATCGGAGTTTGAGGAGTGGGCAGACTTTGGCAACCCCGATCGAGAAACAAAACCTCCGGTCTCTGACAATAGTGTTGACTACAGCAAGGATGGTTACAGCGCTGACATTGATTATGGTAGCGACCAAATTCCCTACATGCAGGAATTCTAAATTGCACTTCCACAGCTTCTCAATCCCCTTAAGGGACTTCCAAAAAACAAATGATTCCAGGTGATTCGTGGAGTAACCTGAGAGATTATCAATTGCTAAACACCGAGCCATGTTGGAACTTACAGACTCTCTCAAGCTGTTACTTCAAGAGACTGCCGATCGTCTTAAAGGTCATGAGCGTCGGCGATTCATGGCCCAAACGGTGACAGAATTAGGACGCGGTGGACAGCGGTTAGCCGAGCAGGAATTAGGATGGCATCGCGATCTGAGGCGCAAAGGTCAACGCGAAGTTGCAAGTGGTCTGGTGTGTGTGGACGCATTGGCATTACGCGGTCGCAAGTTAACGGAAGCGCGTTTACCCAACTTCCTGGCAGACGTGAAAAGGATTGTGGACAGCCAAAGTCAGAGCGATCCAAAATTCAGGACGAATCGCCTGTACAGTCGCCTCAGTGCGGCTGAAGTGCGGCGGCAACTGATCATTGACAAAGGCTACAGCAGTGAGGAATTACCCAGTGAAGAAACCATTCGGACGCGGCTCAATCAATTGGGCTACTATCCCAGCAAGGTGGGAAAAACGAAGCCTCAAAAAAAATTGCGTTAACCGATGCAATTTTTGACCAACTTGCGGTTGTCAACCAAATCTGTGCCGCAGACCCGACCACGCTACGGATGTCCCTGGATGCCAAAGCAGCCGTCAAAGTGGGACCGTTTTCCCGCAAGGGCAAAAATCGGGTCAAGACCGCAGCTTGTGACCCTGACTTTGACTCGAAGGCGACCGTCACGCCCTACGGCATTTTTTTACCCGAATGGGATGAGTTATTTCTCTATTGCACAACCTCGAAAGTGACCAGTGATTTCATGGTAGATGTCCTGGAGGCGTGGTGGCTCGCCCATCGTCACAGGTTTGCTGCCGTCAAAACCTTGTTACTCAACCAGGATAATGGTTCTGAGAACAATTCTCGTCGAACCCAATTCATGAAGCGCATGGTTGAGTTTGCCCAACGCCATCACTTGAACATCCGTTTAGCGTACTATCCGCCTTATCACAGTAAATACAATCCGATTGAACGGACTTGGGGCGTTCTCGAAAACCACTGGAATGGCAGTATTCTCGATGACATTGCAACGGTTGTGAAGTTCGCCCAAACGATGACCTGGAAGGGTCAACCTCCCGTGGTTCAACTGGTCACCCAAACCTATCCAACCGGGGTGAAACTTACCAAACAAGCGATGGCTGAAGTGGAAACTCAAATTCAACGCTTGACGAGTCTGGTCGTTGAAGGCAGAGAACTCAGTTTAGGCAAATGGTTTGTCGATATCTTGTACCATCCAGAGCTGGAGACGGCATGATTTTTTGTCTGGAAGTCCCTAACTCCGTCCCTTAAGCAGCCTATCTGAGGGGACAAATGCCACTTCATTGGAGATTGAATTATGAACACTACAAGTCCTGACAATCCACACAGCATCCATGTCTTAAATCCACAGATAGCCTTGCCAGAGCTTGCTTTCTTTCAGGTGGTCAAAGTGAAACTGACGAGAGAAGTTGCCACTATAACCGGGATGAAATATGAAACTTCGGAACAACCGCCAGGACAATGGCTCTATCAACTAGATGGACTAACCCAATTAAATGCTGTTTGGTGGAGATCTGACCAGTTACGCAGTCCTCACCGGAAGTAGCTCAAAGCCGATACTTGCCCTTTCAGAATGCAGAACTTACCGGACAGCGCGATCGACAACTCAGTTCGTTTGAATCGTTGCTCTAATTGAAAATGTGATTGCGAGTTTCTTTAGAACCTTCACCCTTTTGCAAAAATCAGGAGAATCAAGATGAGAAAGCAATCTTTCCAGTCGAGTGTTTGCAAAGTCAGCGAAATGACTCGGCTGCTGACTCACATTCAGCACTGTGCGATCGATTCTGAAGGAAGTTCCATTCGTCCAGACGAAGTTTCTGTCGTTGCTGAGATTCTCATTCAGCGATTGGTGTGGCAACATCCTAACTTTGAACAAATGATTCAAGAGATTTTGGATGATTTGCGTTTTGGCAATGTTTGATTGATGTTTTCTACAGCGCCAATTTTCTCTGAGACCTGATCACGCTCTAATCTTCCTAGCATTGTTTTTTGTGACAAACAGGACTAACTTCAGGGGTATCGATTCGGCTCACTGAACTTGAGAATCAAAGAGATCATCACTGTCATACCACTGCCCATCTGTCGCAGAGACGGTTTCGGAAGCAGGGCTGGAGGGAGTTTCTGGGGTGGTTGCTTCTGGAGTCCCCGTGGTTGCGACAAGCGATCGCGCTGTTTGTGATGCAGGGGCTGTGCTTGCTCCCTCAGTTGGATACTGATGCCTGATCGACCGGAATAATCTGGATGTCTGGGATAGCTCTAGTTCTAGGGTTCAAATCTCTCTCCTTTCTTAATGACAGATAAAAGCTGTATGGACAGGCTCGTCCTTGAGTATCCAGAACGTCAGGCTACGCCATTCAACTTCACCGATATACCTCGGAAATATCATCAGCGTCCTCCCTTCAGGATTTGCTCTGCGGTCAGTTGAAAGTCTGGGAATGTCGGAGAAATGACCCCATCGCCGCCTCGAAACTCGCTGGATCGATAAGCGCCATTTTGAAGGGACAACACAACTACGACCCCTCGACCTGGATCAACCTGCCAAAGCTCAGGAATGCCTCGTGCTGCATACTCCTTCGGCTTATGAACATAATCACGGTCGTAGTTTTTGCTCCCAGGATTGCCTGGTGAGACAACTTCGATCACGAGCAGAGGGTTCGGCATATTCAGATCGAGCAAGGCCTGTTTCTGGGTTAAGATTGCCGCAGCCGACGCTTCAGAGTGAACCATTAGATCAGGATCTCGTACGGTTGCCTCGGAAGACACCACGGTAATTTGCTGTTTGTCTCCAACCCGCTCGATCGCAAGCCCCATCTGGATAAAGTAGACAAGCAGAAATCTTGCAATTAATAAATTGTGCGGATCTTCATTAGGCAATTCAATTAACTCCCCATCCACCAATTCATACCGTTGGTCGCTGCCGTCGTCATAGTCGAGATATTCCTCAAGGGTGAATGGCGGTTTGATAGCTTGTGTCATGGCTCTGAGCCTCATCTGGCTTCTAAGTTGGACAAGATTGAACGGAATCTGGCTTCGGCGGAAGTGCCTCTACTTTCGGTGGAGACGGCATAAAGCTGACGTTTCCTCATCTCGTGGGAATTTAGACCGTAACTGCGAAGGGCAAGACCTGATTGTATCGCGCCTTGCGATCGCTGTTGTTCAGTTGGGTGTTTCAAATTTCCCTCCTGTTTTGATTACAGATAAGAATTACTCGTTGGAATTCCAGATGCTCTAGTCCTTTCTCCCACTCAAACGACACCCTTGACCAGTCCCCTCAAACTCGCTCCCGGCGCAGTTCAAACTCGTCCCCTGCAAGTGCGCTTACCGATGCCTGAAGAAATTAGAGCGCGATACCTGGAAGTCCGGGAAGTAGGGACGGATGTCGTGATTACTGTAATTGAACTATTGTCTCCCAAGAACAAACGAAGCGGAACAGGACGAACACTGTACGAGAAGAAGCGACAAAAGGTGCTGAGAAGCTTATCGAATCTGGTCGAAATTGACTTACTATGCGGTCATCCTCCGATGCTGATGAGTGAGGTAGACAGAAAGCTGGATTATCGAGTTTTGGTCAGTCGGGAATCCAGTCGCCCTGTTGCAGATTTGTATGGCTTCACCCTAAGTACAGGACAAAAAACTTAGAACCTGCAAGAAATCATTCATTTTCTGC
>NZ_JBJPHS010000203.1:0-5714 GCF_052939495.1 Phormidesmis sp. 146-12
CACCAGAAAAAATGCTTTTTACGGCCAATGCGATTCGAGTTAAGTCTTCGTTGAGCAGAGGAGGGCAGTCGGAACTTTTTCTCAATCCCACTTCAAACAATTGTCGGCCTTCACTGGACACCAGATGTAGAGCGTAAGCGAGATCTCGATCGATCGCCCCTTCTTCTTTCAACGCCTCAAACACCACCTTCAACGCCAGCAAAATCGAGGTCACCTGGCCCGGCATAGGAGGATGGCTGCGCTGGAGCCGCCCCAAAAAAGTATCGGCAACACCAAAGCGAGATTGGTCTAACAAGAGACGACGAGCAGAGTCATAATCCACGATCGCAACGCTCACACAAAGAATGGTTTAAGTTTAGCCTACCGATTCGCTGCTCAAAAAAATAGAGGGAGTAGACTCTGTTTGTCCTCTCCCCCCATCGTTGTCAGGCTGTGAGCCGTCTTGAAGTTTCTTTCTTAGCAGTTGAGTTTGCTTTTTGAGTTGTCGCTGACGGGCAGTGCCGCCTTTGCCTTTGTGGTTGCGTCCCTCACGGCGAGGAGACTCCCAGCGCTTGAGCAGTCGAGCCATATCTATGTCTCCGAATCGTTTCTTTAGTTTACTACAACAAAAAGAACTCCCTTTCCTGAAGATTTTTAAGCTCGATCGTCCTATTTCGGAAAAGCGAGAGAGCTTTCTCATTTCGGACTACTTTCCATTAGCCTCTCCCAAATGGCGCTACAAGTAATTCTTCTCTAACAATTAAAGAATCTAGGAATTGCTCGGTATAAGTGCCGAAATAGAGGAGTTATCCTGCGAAGATTTGGTATAAAACCTTGAAAAACACGAGTTATGCTGATTGTATACAGGATAATTATCTTCAGAATCCTTTTACACTGTTTGTTCTAGTCAAACGGCAGAAATAATAGTTAAATCGCAGTATAACTACACTTGTACTATCTGCTACAATTACTTCGACTGCAATTTAACTTCTCCTTGCAGCCGACGAAAAGAGACGACCATACACAAAATTTGAAAACCCTCAAGCGCGGCTGAACTCGTTTCAATTATACGGCTTGATTTATCAGTCTTGGCAGAGGTTCAAAAGATGTCTGTAGATGTTCCAGATTAAGTTTAGTTTTTACGTATAGAAGTGCGATACGGTTGATGAGAAGGGTTATATGCCTTAACAATTAAGATCAATTGATGTCCAGCATGAGGAAAGCTGACCGTCTTTTTCAACTGGTGAATCTTATCAGATCCCACCAACCCATTACAGCAGAACAACTCGCTGAACGAGTTGGTGTTTCTGTGCGTACAATTTACCGATATATCGACGATCTTTCATTGAGTGGTATTCCAGTCTACGGTGAGCCTGGTGTCGGTTATGCTCTGGATGAAGATTTTGAGTTGCCGCCGCTCACTTTAACGCATGATGAAATTGCCGCTCTGATGTTGGGTGTTGAAATGCTGTCGCGATCGACTGGGACTGATTTGGAGGCAGCAGCAAAAACGCTTCTCAGCAAAATTGGAGCAGTGTTGCCACCACGCAGTTTTGATCCAACTCGCGCATCTATTCGAGCGTTAGGTAATCTTTTGAATGACCAAAGCTTAAGGTATTGGAACGATCTTTATCGAGCCATTCAACAGCAAAAAGCCGTCAGAATCGAGTACATGAGCCTGAATGAGCAACTGTCTCAGAGAATCATCTTCCCGTTGGGACTATTCTGCTGGGGCAGTAAATGGACGGTTGGAACATGGTGTACGCTCAGAAAAACCTACAGAGATTTCCGCATTGATCGCATTCAAGATCTGGATTTTGCTTCAGATTTTGAATTTCCAAGTCAAGCAATTAATCTTGATACCTATACAGAATTTCAACTTGAGAGAATGAAATTATCTGGATTTCAGCCACTGACATAACGCTGTCAGGAGCAGAGTTCTATGTTGGACAACATCCAAGAACTTGTGATGGAGTCGATTTTGCCATGTTTGAGATGTTTCCTAACTTTTGGACTCCTGTGTTGCCTGTCGCTGAAATTGGGACAGTTCCCATTGCAGTTGAATTAGCGGGCGAATCACTCGTTCTATTTCGGAGTTCGTCTGGTCAGTTTGCAGCGTTTCTGGATCGCTGTCCTCATCGCGGTGCGCCGCTTTCACAGGGACAAGTAACAGCCGACGGTTGCCTTGAATGTCCCTATCATGGCTGGAAGTTTGCCTCAAATGGCGATTGCGTTCAGGTTCCCTTCAACTCACTAAACCCAAATCACCTTTCCAAACTGTCGATCGTGAGCTTTCCGGTCAGAGTGATTGTAGGGATGCTTTGGATTTTTACAGGAACCGAAGATGTGCCAGAACCAGAGTTGCCGTCGAGCTTATTAGAGTCCGAGGATCGCTATGTAATTCACCATGAGATCTGGAATGCTCATTGGACACAGGCAGTTGATATTTCGCTGGATTATCTGCATCTTCCTTTTGTTCATCGAAATTCATTTGGTGGCGAGCTAAATGACGCAGCACACAAAGATGCGATCGCCCAAATCAGTGTTACTTCAACAGCAGATGGGATGACGGTTACTAATCGTCTCAATACCTTATCCTCTGGAACTGAAATTGACTGGCATCAGCCGAATAATATCGTTTTAAACCTAGACGGAATGCCTCTTCTTCCCCATTTCTTTGCCGTTCCGATTAACACTCAGCAAATGCGATTTATGCAGGTTCTTCTACCCAACCCTGGAATCGATCGGAGTAACTTCGATTTTGCTGAGTTTTTTGCAGCATCCGACGACGATCGGACTATGGTTGAGTCACAAATCGATGAAGTTCCCAATGTAAACGAAGGATATAATGTGCCTACTGATGAACCCTCACTGAGATTTCGTCGTTGGTACTACCGCGCAGTGAAAAATGAGAGAACAGAAGCTACTCAAGACACGAGTGCTGGTAGATGACATTCAGTGGCGACAGCCGTATAATCGGGTCGCCGGAGGGTTTTCCCCTCCAGCTCCCACAGCACCCCGCATGCGGCTCCGCACGGGGCGCTTCCTCAAAGAGGTTTAGACGGTTTGAATCCGAAGAATCAATGTCCAGGGGTGGTTACGCAATTAAGCGCCGACAGTTTAGCTCCCCCATCCGGGTTCATCGCCACGTCGAGCTTTACGGCTCCTCCCTGCTCTCTGAAGTTCAGCCCAACACCCTGTCCCACCCATTACGATGAGCCTTTGGCTACTATGGCATCTGCTGACTTCTGCTCAATCACCCCTGGCGTTACCACCAGACGCGCTGCCTGAGCTTCCGTAGGGTTCTGTGGCTACCTCACCGTTTCCAGCTAGACCTCAATCAGACTCCCGTAGACACTCAGACCGCCGCTTGAGCAGATCTCCCCAGATAAGAGCGTGAACTGTCCCTGCACAACCGTGTCATTTACTGTGTCCCCTGAACCAAAAGGCTTTGTGATGTTGTGCTCACAAAGCCACAGGGATCTCAGCCTTCTATGACATTTCTGTTCGTCGGCTCGCAGGTTTGCCGCTGGCTTCCTTCAGACCCTTCCTCGCGGAAACGCCCTTGCCTTAAGCTAGTCGTTGTCGTCACTCGGATCTATAAAAGTGATCATTTGGACGTTGGTTCTCCGACAGGGGACTTTCACCCCATTAGTTCACGCCCATGCTGGGCGTACACAACCCGGTTGGAGCGGACGTTCAGAGTCTTTTCGTCTAGCGTTTAAGTTCTCTCATCGCCGCTCAACCGGAACGTTAGCTGGCTTCGTTCTGGTCGATAGGAGCGTTGTTTACAAGTCGTCGGTGGGCAGGGAAAATTAATTGGATCTTGAATTGTTTTTAACTTTGACTAGCTATGCGTTGCCCTCAATGTTTACAAGAGGTCAAGGAGTCGATTAAGCATTGTCAATGTGGTTTTGCCTTTGATGATGTAGCGTTGGTCGATTTACAAGATTGGTTTGCAAAGGTCAAAAAAACCTTGGAAACAGCGTATGCAGTCGCACCTACTGCGTGGCAACAATCTGGTAAGAGTGGGACATTTGAGGATTGGATACGACTTCGGATCGTAAACATAGCACCAGTGAAGCGATCAGGTACATATCTCGATATTGGTTGTGCGAATGGGTATTTGTTGGAGTGTCTAGTCGCTTGGGCAAAGTTAAAAGGCGTTGAGATTACACCTCACGGTCTGGACTATTCAGCCAAACTTGTTGATTTAGCTCGACAACGCCTTCAATCTTCGGGCAATATTTATATGGGTAACGCCTGGAATTGGACTCCGCCGCAGTGCTTTGATTATGTGCGAACTGAACTCGATTACGTGCCGCGCAATTATCGAAAGCCTTTTGTCGAAAGATTATTGGCTGAGTTTGTTGCTCAAAGCGGTCGATTGATCATTTCTCAATATCGCAGTCGTCGTGATGATTTAACTCAGGGCTGGGTTGATCAAGAGCTAGAAGGGTATGGGTTTCGAGTCGTTGAGACACATTCGGGGTATGACGGAGGCGGTTTAGAATTATGTCGTGTTGCAGTTTTGCAATCGTAGTCGCGATCAGCCAGCTAACAATCCGCTTGCACACCGACCGTTGAGAGTTGGTTGGCTGAGAACGAAAGGTTACTAGCGGCGGGTGAAGCGGGTCGTTGGCCCGCATGACAGCAACCGCATCATTTACTGTGTCCCTTGAATCACAGATCTCGTTGACAAAACAGGATTAGGTTTTGGTTCTAAAGCTGTAATCCTGGAGTTCCGTAGTGCGGGCGGCAGGTCTAGAACTTTTGTAGTTAGAATATTCCTCTGACTTCACCAACCCAACCCCACTGGCATACCAGGAGATAGTTTTTTGATTCGGAATCAGCGATCCCTGCGTTTCAACTTTCATGGCTAAAAATTTACCTGCCGGAACAACCACAGTTTCGCTGGCGACAACCTTACTAATTTCAATAGTGGGCGCCCCAAAAAATCCCTTGCCCTCCCACACCCAAGAATCCCCTGGTTGTAGCGGATTTTTGAGTACAATGCGTGGCGGCTCAAACGAAAAACCTCGATTCTCTTTCGACCATAGGGGATATTCATTGCGATGAGCAAGCACTTGCCCAGCAGGTTTAGAGTACCATTCTCGCAAGAATAGTTCACTTGGCTTGTCCTTAGACGGTGTTCCAATCACATACAGGAGCGTGCCATCGGTTTGTCTCTCCTGACTCACCACGCTCAACTTATATTTGGAAGTGACAGATCCGTAAACAGAAGATTCCACATCGACGGTTTGGTACTGCCACCAATCACCAACGCGGAGGGGGAAATAATCGGGGGTTAAGGAAGCCAGTGGGTTGAGGCAGGCAACTACTGTACCGCTGAACACAAGCAGCAAACCCAAAAAAAATACCAACTTAGTGGAAGCGTTATGATTCGGTTTTTTCATTACAGGATCACACTTGGACTGGGTTTGTTCTGAGCTAACTGAGATTGTTGACCAAGAGAATTAACTCATCAAGAGATATCGCTTAAACTCTCAGACAAGCGTGAATGCGTCTATCGTAAGCGATCGGTGAGGCATGGTCTAACAACACAGTGGAGCAGACGGTATAGAGTCTTTGCACTTCGTTTCAGTCATTTCTGCCGCTTACGTTACAGGTGGTGGCGGTGGTTTGAGAATTACTGGTTAGATGAACAACAAAACACCTACTAAGGGCCTATCCGAAAACCATAAAATCTGTGAGATGATGAAGGCAAGCGAGTT
>NZ_JBJPHS010000204.1:0-5581 GCF_052939495.1 Phormidesmis sp. 146-12
GAAATTATCCTCAAGCCTATCCGCTGGGACTATTGAGAATGGTGCAAGATCTGAGATCGAGGACTTTGACAAGATTATGTCGATCAATACCATAAGAATCTGGAAGAAATCAAGCATTGGAACTTAGTACGCTTCAGATCAATGCAACGAAATTAACACTAGGAGAAGCACAATGATCCTTCAGAATAAGGTGGCGTTAGTCACTGGCGGAACTTCAGGAATTGGTCGTGCAACGGCGATCGCTTATGCTCAACAACAAGCAAAGGTGGTGGTGGTGGGTCGTCGAATCGATGAAGGTGAAGAAACGGTTCGATTGATCAAGGAAGCTGGCGGAGAGGCGATTTTTGTGCAAGCCGATGTCACAAAAGAAGCCGATGTTCAAGCAATGGTTGATAAAGCAGTTAGCGTTTTTGGTCGGTTAGATATTGCCTTTAACAATGCAGGAACGGTCGGCGAAAACCCCTCATTGATTGAGCAACCAGAAGCGGAATACGAGCGCATCATGAACGTCAATGTCAAAGGCGTTTGGTTGTCGATGAAATATGAAATCGCTCAGATGTTGAAACAGGGAAGTGGTGCGTTCGCCTCTGGCGGCACTATGTGCATCGTCAATACGGCATCTGGGAATGGAGTCGTTGCACTTCCTACCGTACCCCTCTACACCGCGAGTAAACATGCGGTAGTAGGTTTAACAAAAGCTGCTGCACTCCAATATGCCAAAGCGGGGATTCGCATCAATGTCTTGCACCAGCAGCAATCGAAACAGATATGTTTGAAGCAGCTACAGGTGGACAGGATGAAGCCAAAGCTTACATAGCAGGACTTCACCCGATCGGACGAATTGGAACACCGCTTGAAGTTGCAAATGCAGTTCTGTTTTTATCATCTGACCTGGCATCGTTCGTAACAGGTGAAACGTTGATGGTAGATGGTGGGTATGTAGCGCAGTAGTCGATCGGCAGTGCGAAATGTTTGATACAGCACTTCAAGCGACTTACTAAAGTAGCACTGAAATATGTTCGCTAATTCCATCGGAAACTCCATAGGAATCTGTAAGAAGTTGAGTGTTGGAACTGACTACACTCACATGAACTAAGACAAAGAGAACTTAAGAGGTGATGATGATGTCCAAAGTGCCTTCTAACTCCCCACAGGGACAGGGAAAGACCTTCGCCGCTGTTTCAGAGCAGTCCTTACCTAACAAGGCCTTTCGTCCGGGCTGGCTCGAAATCATTGTGGGTCTTGTCGTCTTTGGCGCTGTCGCACGTGGGGGTGTGTTGCTGTCCGGGCAGCTCGGTCTCAATCCCGCCGTCTACGGACTAGCCCTCGCCGCGCTGTCTGTTATCGCCCCCTTTGCTGGGTTTGCGGCAGCCGTGCTGCTGCGGATTCGCTCCCTGCATGCCTTTGGCGTGCGCCGCGTCTCTTGGCGTTGGCTGCTGATCGGGGTCGGAGCAGGGGTGGTCGCTTTCGTGGTCAAGGGTTTTGCGGTCATGGCCTACACCGCCCTCACCGGGGATAGCTCCACCCCTCAGGAGGTGTTCGGTGACGGTGGTAGCGGCGGGGTGCTGCCCCTAATCCTATCCACGCTGTTTATCGGTCTGCTCGTGCCCCTGGTCGAGGAACTGCTCTTCCGGGGTGTGATCACTAACGCGCTGCTGCGCTACGGCCCGTTCATTGGCGTTGTGGGCAGCACCCTAATCTTCGCCCTCGCTCACGGCATCAACACCGTCTTCCCAGTGGCTTTGGTATTTGGTCTCATCAGCGCTGAAATGTTCCGCCGCAGCGGATCGGTCTGGCCTGGTGTGATCGCCCACATTGTCAACAACCTGCCCACGGTCTTTGTGTTGGTGCTCCTCAGAGCGGGCTGAACAATCACCATCACTCGAAAGGGTTGTCTTTCCAATGGCTCGCTTGTTTTCAAACCATCCGCCCGATCCCGATGGACGCACATACAACGTAGAGCCACCAACTCACGCTGGGAGGCAAACCATGATTGCTACGACTTATATCCGAATCTCGCTACTAACTGGAGCCGTGATGCTGGCCATTAGTGCTAAACGCACAATTAAAGGAAAAAGAAATGGCTGAAACATTTGGTGCAAAATCGACCGCCGACGAGGTGCTTTCCGGCGTCGATCTCAAGGGAAAGCGATTTCTGATTACGGGTGTATCGTCGGGCATTGGGCTTGAAACCGCCCGTTCACTGGTCGCTCACGGCGCGAGCGTCGTCGGCGCGGTCAGGAACCTCGCTAAAGCTGAGCCAGCCACTGCATCGGTTCGTGATGCCGCCCTGCGACGCGGCAGCCTGGAGTTGATCAATCTCGATCTGGCATCCTTGCAAAGCATTCGTGCCTGTGCGGATAAACTGTTGGCTGACGGACAGCCGTTCGATGCCATCATCGCTAACGCTGGCGTTATGGCAACTCCGTTCGGTCGAACGATCGACGGCTTTGAAGTCCAGTTCGGAACCAACCATCTGGGTCATTTCGCCCTGATCAATCAGATCGAGCCGCTGCTCGCCGATAATGGACGGCTGGTAGTCCTGTCGTCACTCTCGCATCGCGGTGCCGATATTGACTTGGACGATCCAAATTTCGAGCAGCAGGCATACGATCCGTGGGTCGCTTATAGCCGATCGAAAACCGCCAATTCACTATTTGCTGTGGAGTTTGACAGGCGGCATCTCGATCGCGGCATTCGGGCTGCTTCGGTGATGCCCGGAAACAGTCTCACGGATCTACCCCGACACTTCTCGCCAGAGGAGTTGCAGAGACTTTTGCAGACCGTTGACGCAGCGCGCATAGAAGCGGGTTTGCCGCCGAAAGCGTTGAAAGAAATTCCGCAGGCAGCCGCAACGTCGGTCTGGGCAGCAGTCGTGGCGAATAAGGACGAGATCGGTGGACACTATCTCGAAGATTGTGCGATCGCACCGATTGATGACACGCCCAACCCATTTGCCGATGGCGTTAGGTCGTATGCGCTCGACGCGAACAAAGCCAAGCAGCTTTGGGCGAAAAGCGAGGAATTGATCAGCGCTGTGTCTTGAAGGTTATCGCGCACATCTAAACGCAATAATCCATTCCACTTTCGGACTTGGATGAACACTCACAAGAATGCCTGATTGACGTATAAGCGTTAATCACCATGCCTTACGTTTCCCGTAAACTCAACCAGGAAAACACCATGTCACAAAAACTCTCAGGAAAAGTTGCGCTTGTCACTGGTGGCTCCAGCGGCATCGGACTTGCCACTGCTAAACGATTTGTCGCTGAAGGTGCCTATGTCTTTATCACGGGTCGTCGTCAGACTGAACTTGATGCGGCTGTAAACGAGATTGGTAAGAACGCTATGGGCATTCAGGGCGATGTCTCAAATCTGGCAGACCTCGATCGGCTTTACGACACGATCAAGCAAGAGCAAGGTCACTTGGATGTGATCTTTGCGAATGCTGGCAGTGGCGAACTTATCCCGCTCGGATCGATCACCGAAGAACACTTTGACAAAACCTTCAACACCAATGTCAAGGGTCTACTTTTCACTGTGCAGAAGGCACTGCCGCTGATGCCAGAGGGCGCTTCCATCATCCTGAATGCCTCAATTAATTCCATCAAGGGTATCCCAGCCTTCAGCGTGTATGGTGCCACCAAAGCTGCCGTGCGATCGTTTGCCCGCACCTGGACACTCGACCTCAAAGACCGCCAGATTCGAGTGAATGCGGTCAGCCCTGGTTTCATTCCGACTCCCGCTTACGATCTTCTCTGGGGACTCAATGGAGAGCAGTTGAAAGAATTTGTGGCGAGCCAAGCTAACAATATTCCATTGGGACGAGCTGGCACACCCGACGAGATCGCCAAAGCCGTTGTCTTTCTGGCTTCAGATGACAGCAGCTTTGTAAACGGCATTGAGCTATTCGTCGATGGTGGCATGGCACAAATCTAAGAAGATGCTGTGTTCACACCAGCAACAATGCAGCAGACGGTTTAAAGCCGCTAGCGCTGCGTCCGAGTTTCTTTGTCGCCGCTGATTTGAGCCATTGGGCGTTTTGGGTGATGTGAGGTGTGGAACGGATGACGGATAAACTTGAGCACAACAAACAGACGGTCACAGCATTTTATGACCTGATGTTCAATCAGTGTCAGCCCGCAGAAGCCATCGAGAAATATGTCGGCGATGTGTACATCCAGCACAACCCAGCGGTGGCCGACGGGAAGCAGGCTTTCATCGAATATTTCGAGAGGATGGCGAAAGAATATCCGGGCAAGTGCGTCCAGTTTAAGCGCGTTTTCGCTGAAGGCGATTATGTAGTCTTACATTGCTACCAACAATGGCCGGGCGACAACGACTGGGCGGGCATCGACATCTTCCGCCTGGATGATAAAGGCAAGATAGTCGAGCATTGGGACGTGCTTCAGACCATCCCGGAAGCGTCGGCTAACGATAATACGATGTTCTGAACAGTTGAGTGCTGGTAGGGTGAAGTCCGGTTTGTACAACGGCACGTCCAAATAGTAGGCAGTGGAATTCAGATGTAACTAAGGCGATCGCAGCCATTTTATCAGTCGCATAGTAACACCATAAAATCTGACAAACTGCCTAAGAATCTGAAAGAAACCGAGCATTAGAATTCATTACACTTCGGTTAAATCAGACGAGAATCCAATGCGGTATTCATAGGAGATTGCAATGCCTTACGTTACTGTCGGCCAAGAAAATTCTGCAACCATTGATCTCTACTACGAAGATCTGGGGGCAGGTCAACCCGTTGTATGATTCATGGATTTCCCCTCAACGGTCATTCTTGGGAAAAGCAGGTCTTAGTGCTGCTAAATGCAGGGTATCGAGTCATTACCTACGATCGCAGAGGATTTGGTGCTTCTAGCCAACCCTCATTTGGCTATGACTACGATACCTTTGCAGCAGATTTGAACGTGCTGATGACCCAGCTTGACTTACAGGATGCTGTGTTGGTTGGCTTCTCAATGGGAACAGGCGAAGTCACGCGCTATCTGGGCAAATACGGCTCAGAGCGGGTGCAAAAAGCGGTGCTGATGGCTCCAGTGCCGCCCTTTTTGTTAAAGACGAGCGACAATCCAGAGGGCGTTGACCAAAGCGTTTTCGACGGCATTATGAAAGCGATCGTTGCAGATCGTCCAGCTTACTTTTCTGAATTTTTCAAAGCGTTCTTCAATGTGGATGTGTTGGTGGGTAAGCGGATTAGCAATGAAGCAATTCAGGCAAGTTGGAATGTGGCTGTAGGGGCTTCTGCGAAAGCGGCTTTAGATTGTGTCCCGTCCTGGCTCACCGATTTCCGCAATGATCTGCCCCGCATTGATGTCCCAACTCTGATCATTCATGGCGATGCCGATCGCATTTTGCCACTGGAATCCACCGCAGCAAGACTCCCGAAGCTGATTAAAAACAGTCAACTTGTTGTCATTCCTGGCGGACCGCACGCCATCAACTGGACTCACGCCGATCAGGTCAATCCCGTGTTGTTGGACTTTCTTCAGGAGTGATTATCGATCGAGTCCTTTATCGCTAAAAGGGTTCTAATATGTTTTCTAGACTGATGATAGCGATT
>NZ_JBJPHS010000205.1:0-5199 GCF_052939495.1 Phormidesmis sp. 146-12
AGCAGAAAATGAATGATTTCTTGCAGGTTCTAAGTTTTTTGTCCTGTACTTAGGGCTTTAATAGTGCCGGAGTTCAGGACTTACTCCGCTCGTCCCGATATCAGCCGCCACGCACATTGCTGACGCTTGTTCAATACACGCGGATGCGGGAATACCCTCTGGATAGATATCCACGTGATGGCTGACGCAGCCGAGCTTTTCATCTTGGGCACGTCGCCCCGTTGACTGTTGCCCTCGTTTCCCTTTGCCTTTATGTTTCTCAACACTATCGTTCTCTTTGAACTGAGGTGCTTTTGCATCCTTTGATGCGCCTTGCTGATGTAACAGTTCTTTCAGTTGTTTATTCTCTGCTTCCAGTTCTTGATTGCGCTGCTCTAGCTCCTCCACGCGCTTGGATAGGCGATCGATCTCTTCGCCTAGCTTCGATAGGATGGTACTGTACTCCTCCGCCATCATGGGTTGAACAAGCGCAGACGCTGAACAATTGCTCTGAAACTTATCACACTTCTGGAAAAATTTCACCTCTGGGAAAATAGACAGCTACTACTCGCTCTCCGAAGTGTGACGTTGATTGAGCGGATCGAGCAGATCGACTGTCTCGCTTGCTTAGGGCACCTGGAAGTTGCTCGTTAACCGATAGACGCGGCATCCTTCTGGGCATTCTACGGAGGCAGATGCCTGTGAGACTGTGTAGGGGGAGCCTTACTTCTACCGACATCGCTCGTTGCCATCTGCGATCGACCTGCAACTTGTCAGTCTATGCCCCAAATTTCGACGCGATTGCCAAACTTCAAAGTATTACAATCTCAAGACCGCGACTGGCTTGAGCAGATCGCACACCCACAGGACTGCCCGACTCACACCGTTCTGATTCACGAGGGCATCACATCAGATTTTGTTTTCCTTGTGTTGAGCGGCACGTTTATCGTCTCCATTTCTCAGAGCCAATTCCAAACCGATCAAGAAATTGTCCGCTGCGGGGTCGGCGAACTGCTGGGTGAGATGTCACTACTTGATGATCGCCCACCCTCTGCCACCGTCAGCGCCGCCGAACCAAGTCAAGTCTTGGCAATTCCCAAGCGATCGCTCCAAACGAAACTTACTCTGGATACAGATTTTGCCGCCCGGTTTTATCAAGAGATTGCTATTACGCTGTCAGTTCGTCTCCGCAGCCTGTCTAAACTGCTGGCACAAAGTCAGATTGTGCCCGGACAGGCACTACGAAAAGTGTTGTTTGTGTTTGCGATCCTCAATGACAACGACATCGACTGGATAACCACACACGGACGACGCGAACAAATCACTGCCGGAACCGTGATCATCCAGCAAGGGCAACCCGTCGAGGCAATTTACATTGTCCTCAAAGGTAACTTAGCGATTACCTTTACGGTTGAGATCGACGGTCAGCCAGTCGAAAAAGAGATTGCGCGGCGTGCGAGTGGCGAAATCGTGGGAGAAATGTCGTTTGTGGAAACCGGAGTCGCTTCAGCTTCGATTCGCTGTGCAGAACACTCCCTGTTGCTGGCATTACCGCAAGACTTGTTGTGGGAAGAATTGAAGCGCGATCGCGGTTTTGCCACCCGGTTTTATCAAGCGATTTCCATCGGCAACAAGGATTGACCACGATTGCACAACAGCGGCAAAGTCTGGAGCAACGGATACAAAATGCTCAAGCGATGCTGCCTGCGCTAAAAGATCGTTGGGAGCGACGCGAACAGTTGGCGAAGCAAGGCGCAATCGAGCAAGATGTTCTGATTCTTGCTGAACGGGAGTATCGTCAGGAAATGCAGAACATTCAAGACTTGCAGGCACAACTGCGTCAGTTAGCAGTGAACGCGACCGAAACCGAGCAACGCTATGCTCAAAGTCAGAGTACGATCGCCGAAATTGGGGCGCAACTCGAAGAACTAGAAACGCGCAGCAAGCGACTGAATCAAGAGAATTTATAAGCCTCGAATACGCGCACTAATGAGATTGCGGAGGTCGATCGCGCGATCGCGCAACTGAAACAGCAAATCAGCGATCGTAGTTTGATTCGGAGTCCGCAAGATGGCGCGATTCTTGACATGAGTGGCGTGTTAGGGCAGGTCGTCAGTTCAGGAACGCGACTCGGAACGCTGCAAACTGGGGGTTCAGAATCGGCTGTTTTAACCGGAGTGGTTTACTTTGAGGTCAAAGACGGCAAGCAGATCAAACCGGGCATGAAGGTGCAACTCACCCCAGACACAGTAAAGCGAGAGCAGTTTGGGGGCATTGTGGGGGCGGTAAAATTAGTGTCGCCCTACCCAGTAACATCAAGTCGAGCCGCCGTCAAAGTTGGCAATCCCGAATTGGCAGATACTCTAACGGGTAAGTCTGCCAAAGTCGAAGTGGTAGTGGAACTGCAACCAGAGACGAACACGATCAGTGGTTACAAGTGGTCGTCCTCGAAGGGACCCGCGAACAAGCTGACTTCGGGTACGACCGCTGCGGTGCGTGTAACTGTGGAAGAACGCGCACCGATTACGTTTCTGTTACCCTTCCTGCGTGAATGGAGCGGGCTTCAGTAAGCGGCTCTAGAAGTACCGTTGGATATAGCGAGTGCGGGGTGCAGGTCGATAAAATCGAGAATCACCGTAACTCCCTCGCTCTTCTTTAATTTCTAGATTAAATTGCTTGTAGATCTCAAGGCGATCGCTCAAGCTTTCTGGTGTTAATTGTTGCTCCTCTGCGGCTTGTTCGGCTCTGTTTGATTGCTTTGGAAAGAAGCGTTCCCATAGTGCGACCATACTGTTCATCATTTCATTCAATCCTTGAATTTACTCAAACTTGCGATCGAATCACAGCGTTTGAGTAGAGTGTTCCCAAATGGAATGAACACACCTTAAAGGAACAACTGAAATTTAGAAAGTTGCGTTTCTGGAGACTCAGTTAGCTTTTGGAGAATTGCTTGATAACTACTCAGAAAGTAATCAATTGACTCATTAGTAAAGGTTGTTGAACTATATGAGGCAAAAAGTTCGATCGCCTGAGTCTTTTCTTCAGGATAAGAAACATAAAGCTCTAAAGGGCAACATTGTTCACTCCAAACTCCACGGCTAGTGGTAATAGGCAAAATGTCACACTTTAGCGTTTGATTTAACCAGTTCGTTGCAGGAACTAGCACAAGATTAACTGTTCGCAAAACCTCTATCTTGTTCTCGAATGGCTCCCAGATTCCTTCTAGTGGAACTGCGTGGGTGAGCGTTGCACTTACCATTTGCTTGACGTGTTTTAGCAGAGAAATTCCAGTTTGGTCATGGTCTAATTGAGTACGCAACGGTAGATCGCTAATGAAACAACCCAGCAGCTTTTCAATGTCTGGTGTGGTGCGATTTGCCATTGTACCCAGCACCAGAATATCTGTCTGATTGCTCCATTTGCACAACAGAATATTGAGTGCAGTGAGGAAGACAGTGAATGGCGTGACCCTATGAGTATGGCTGAAGGCCGCGATCGCGGCTGTTAAGTTCTGAGGTAGAAAAACTTGACGCTCGGAAGCAGGGTAATCATTTTGCAGAGATTGAGCGGCAGGTAGCAGATCGAGCAAGACTGGTAGATTGGCAAGATGCTGATGCCAGTATGGTAAGTGGGTTGCCAAAACTTCTTCACTAAAATAGTTACGCTGCCAGATCGCAAAGTCTGCATACTGAAAGGGTAGTTCTGGTAGAGGCCTGACTATTACCCACAACTTTGAGGGAAGAGGTGAAAGCCAAGTCGAGCTGTGTTTTGAAGTACTGCCCATCCTCTCCAGATGACCGTTGGTCCAGGATCGCCATCGCCCTTGCGAGCTAAAAAGCCACCCAGTTTCGCAATGGCAATCACGGCTTGAGCCACACAGAAATTTGAGGGTTGAGCATCGTTGGTGCGATTTGTCAGCAGTAGCAGGATGCAGCTCTCAAGTTCGGTCAAGATCGTCCGAGCTGAAGCGGTGGGAGCAGTTCTGTGCATCCAGGTGATCCAGAAAAGCCGCCATGCCACTACGCTCATCAAGGTGATGTAGCGATTCAAGCGCTCCGCTGATTGCAAGCGACACTGCTCGACCGTGCAACCGTGCTGGAGAATTTTATGAAAGACCTCAATCTGCCAG
Organism: Phormidesmis sp. 146-12; assembly: GCF_052939495.1. Taxonomy (NCBI): domain Bacteria; kingdom Bacillati; phylum Cyanobacteriota; class Cyanophyceae; order Leptolyngbyales; family Leptolyngbyaceae; genus Phormidesmis; species Phormidesmis sp. 146-12. The sequence continues at coordinate 4,109 of NZ_JBJPHS010000205.1, forward strand.
CGACAACAGTACCAGATCACTTTTTCCAATGCCTGCTCGAATGAAGTGAGCGCAATGTGGGTCAAAAGCATCCACTCAATCTGGTTTTCGAGGTTTGGAGCATCGACTTCCGTCACATAGACGGCATTCAGCATGACTGGTGGTAGCGGGTAGAATAACGACTGTTTCGGGCGCTGTGTGGGTTCTAAAGTCACCGCTCCAAACCGAACTGCAAGAGTCGCGGTGCGTTCCGGTTTAGCGTCCCGCGATGGCACCGTAATTTGGTAGCATCCTGCCACAGGTTGGGCTTGCAGGTGTTCCCATGGGCGAGGGCATTCACTGTCTTTGAGATGGCGATTCCAAGCAGGGCGAATGACAAATTCTGCATGGCAACGCTCGGCGGCGACCAAGAACTCGTAGATATCACGCTCTCTGTCACAGAGTGTAATCACTCTCGTGTTCTCAGGTTTGATTTTTTGAACCAGCTCAAGTCCTTGAATCCAGCGATAGCTCTCCTTATGCTCAATCGACGTATTCTTGCGTTCGCGCTCACTCTGCTGATTGTATCCGCTTCTTGCCCATCCGGTTTGATTCAGTAATCCCAAAGGCAAACCTTGAGGCGTGACCGCTAGAATGTTGTGAGTCACTAAGCCAAGACTAGCAGAGCGACTGTCGCCAATCGGACCTAATCCTTGGGTGTGTTTATGACTTGAAAAGTTTAAATACGAGGTATCTTGAACCGCAAGCACAACGGCTTCCGCTTTCATCCGCTCTAACGTTCGAGTGCGATGGGGGCTTAGAATTTGTTCACTCGTAACGTGGTCGTTCTGAAAGAACCGATACGCAGCCTTGGTCGCCGCCCAGTCTTCGCTCGCTTGATTGATGGGCGCTTCTGGTGCGGTTGACAAGTCTTCTGCGAGCTTCTTTAGTCTTGTGTTTAGGCGCTTATCACCCAAATCGACCGATTCAAATTCCCGATCGCTCCAAGTTTGCTCTTTGGTCATCTGGCTGATGGTCATGCACTCTTAATTCAAAAATTAAAGCTAACCTTTCTACTCATATTCCTGTCCTGTTCCCGTTTAGTGAAAGCCGAACTTATGGGTAATAGTCAG